>JACQYL010000052.1:78675-103565 GCA_016208165.1 Deltaproteobacteria bacterium | reverse complement strand
AAAACCCAGCGCCACCAGAATATACATGGATGAGAGCATCAGCACGTTTACAACGGTTTGAGCTGCAACTTCAGAAATCACGCCCTGTCTCCGCGTCAAACCAGGCAGCTAAAACGGGCAGGAGGGCATAGCCCCCCTGCCGGAATCGAACCTCCTATTCACTGTAGACATCCACCCATTTCACCCAACTTACCTTGCCGTCCATTAGTTCTACAATGGGGCAGGGGGCGCACACCGTGTGATTAATGCCGTAAGTTTTCAATCCGCCCATCCGTCCTGGGCCGTAGACGGTGTCGATGGTCTCCATCTTTTCCCAAGTTTCTTTAAGCACGGCAGGATCCGTGCTTTGCGCTTTCTCGATCACCTGCTTGAGTTCATAGAGTGGATTGAAGCCCCAGATATGCATTCCGTACGCTTTGTCGTGTTTTGCTCTGGTAAGCTTTGTGATCTCCTTGATCATCGGTGTCATGTCAGGAGAGTCCAGATCGATTTGATGGATGAAGAAATGTGTAGAGGCCTCTTTTCCCGCGATCTCCATAATTTGATAAGCGTCGTCATAATTGCATCCGAAAACAGGACCGTTGAAGCCCATCTCCCGAGTGACCTTCAGCATGCTTCCCGTGGCTTGGGGCCATCCATTGGCAAACGCAATGGCGTCGGGCTTTGCAGCCAACACCTTTGTGATGATCGGCGAATAGTCCTGAGTGGTCATGGCCCATTTGGCTACGCCGGCCACTTCATATCCGAGGGATGTGGCCTTTTCCGTGAACATCTTTTCAAGATACGGCACGGAACCGTCATCCGGGATGATGTAGGCGACCGTTTTCACCTTTGGATAGGCCTCTTTCAAATAGTCCAAAGCAGCCCTCATTCCCTCAATCGTGGAATCATAAGTGAGGAACATGTAAGGCGTTTGCGGACCATACTCAGAGGGCATGCCGCAATTGTACAATACAAGACGAAGAACCTTGGCCGGTTCGAGCACGGAGCCTGCCGCCTGGACCATGAAGGGCACAACCGTGCCGATGACGATATTCACCTTATGATCATAGACCAGCTTGGTTGCCGCCGCCACAGCGCCGTCCGCAGTCCCTTTCATATCCTCGATCACCAGCTCAACCTTGTATTTCTCTCCATTTATGTCGATGCCGCCTTGCTCGTTGATCCATTCTTCCGACAGCTTTGCCCCTTCAGCAATGTAGGTTTCGGCTGAGGAACCGAAACCGGTCAAACAAAAAAGTCCGCCGACCTTTAGAATCTTGGGTTCACCTCCAAGACACGGTTGCGCCACCCACGCAAAAACCAAAAGAAAACATCCTACGGTCGCCATGAGTTTCTTCAGTTCCATGTTATGATCCCCCTTTCCCCTAAATGCTAAAAGGTTATTAAAGCTTGAGGTCCAGAAAAAGACAGCCACGCTAGCATGTTTACAAAATGATCCGGTTCCATGTAAAGGAGATTCATTTTATTTTCACAACAAATCACACGCAGTAGAAAGAGAACTGTGTCATCCCGCTTGTGAAATAAAGGACGATCCTTCCCGCTTATCGCGCCCTCCGTTCCCGCTAAACCATGGTATGTCCCCCATCCACATTTATGGCCGCTCCCGTGATATTGTCCGCCTTACAAAGAAACACCACACATTGAGCGATGTCCTCGGGGCTTTGTGGTCTTTTCAGCGGAACATTGGTCTCTATAAATGTATGAAACACCTCTTCGGCTCCAACACCCAACAAAGGCGACAATGCCGGGTTCAGATGATCTTTCCACATGGCGGTTTCAATAAAGCCCGGGCATACGGCATTCACGGTAATATCATATTCCCCCAGCTCCAAGGCCAGCGCCTGGGTCAGGCCGATGACCCCGAATTTTGAGGCGCTGTAGGCGGAAATCAGTGGGGCGGCCCTCTTGCCGGCCACGGATGAGATGTTCACAATCCGCCCGGTCTTTCTTTGGATCATGCTAGGTACAACGGCTTTACAGCAATTGAAGACGCCCCCTAGATTTACGCCGATTATTCTGTCCCAATCCGCTCTTTTCATTTCCACAAAAGGCGCGGCGACGATTACGCCCGCATTGTTGACCAAAACGTCGATCCGCCCAAATCGATCGAGTGTTTTCCGGGCCATCCTTTCCGTGGATTCGGATGAGGTCACGTCCGCCGTCATCGCCAGCACATCCGCACCGAATCCTTCGGCTTCTTTGACCAACACGTCCATTGGATCCTGCGCCAGGTCAACCGCAACGACGTTCATTCCCTCATGGACCAGTTCCAGGGCAATGGCGCGTCCGAGGCCCCCGGCTGCTCCAGTTACTATTCCGACCCTGCCTTTCAGCTCCATTGTCGCTCCCTTCCATGAAGGTCCGTTCAAAGAGGTGAAACGAGAATCTTTATATGTTGATCCTTATGTTCAATGAGGTCTCCAAAACCCATTTCCAAGATATCTTCCAGTCTTATCTTTCCGCTGATCATCGGTTTGGCCTGCAACCGGCCGTCCACCAAGAATGAAAGAACCGTCGAGAATTCATCATTGTATCCAAGGGACCCAATAATTTGTTTTTCGAAAAACACACACGAATTGAGGTTGATTTCAGCCGGCCTTTCGAATACTCCAAGCACGACCATTTTCCCCCCCCGCCTTACTGAATCGAGGGTAAGAAGGGCTGTCTTGGGATCCCCCACGCATTCAAACCCGAGGTCGGCGCCCACACCATCCGTTATCCTGGCCACCTCCGCAGGGACGTCCACCTTTGTAGGATCCAATACTCTAGTAGCACCCAATTTCTTGGCATATTCTTTCCGGGCTTCGGCAACCTCCACGACCGTAATCGTCCCGGCCCCCGAGGCCCTGGTCGCCTGAAGTACGGACAGTCCTATGGTTCCAGCACCCACGATGACTACATGGTCACCGGTTTTGATGCGGGCTCTCCTCATCGCATGTACGCCCACAGCCAGCGGTTCGGTCAGAGCGGCCTCTTCAAAAGAAACGCCCTCCGGCAGTTTATAGATGTTGTATGCGGGGACATTGACGTATTCCGCAAAGGCCCCGTCAGCCATCATTCCCGTCGCTGCGTTCATATGACAAATAATGGTCTCCCCTCTTTTGCACCAGAAACACTCGCCGCACGATCTGGAAGCGGATGCTGTCACCCGATCGCCCACCTGGATTCCATGAACGCCCTCCCCTATTTGGGCGATCTCACCCGAAAACTCATGGCCCAAGATGACAGGGGCCTTCTTTCCAGTCAGGGGATGAGGATTTTCCACCGGGATAAAAATGGGTCCGGCAAGGTATTCATGGAGATCAGACCCACAAATACCGCACCAATGAACCTTGATCTTCACTTCTTCTGGAGACGGGATAGGCGGCTCGGGGACCTCTTCCACCCGCACATCGCGCTTCCCGTGCCAAACAGCGGCTTTCATGTTGCCGTACCTCCTTGCAATGATAGATTTACGACCACCCGGCGGCGTGACTAATATTTAAGTCTTCGCGCTCGCTGGGATTTTGTCAACCATGCCGTGAGGAGATCCCTCCGCCGGGAAGTGCTTGATGGAAGCCCTTTGAAAACAAACGGCATTCCCTTTTTGTGACAATGGAAGACAATTGGGCCAGACCGGCCGGGAGCTCGCCTGATTTGAAACCAATGTCGGTGTCCTTAATGCGATTTCCGGATTCGAGTAGATTATTAACCCCCGAAGACTGCAGGAACAACATGGACGCGGTCTGTATCTTTTAACAAAGTATCCGCCTTCAACATCCGGCCATCCAGAACCGCCATCCACTTTTGGGATTTGGGCGTTGCCAACACGGCGAGAAGGTCTTTAACACTTGCGCCCTCGGGAAGCTCAAGATCCATACCCTGCTCATTCTTATAGCCGGGAAAACCTTGTCCCAATGTTCCGAATAATCGGACCACGACTTTCATCTGGACGTAACCATCCGAATTCAAAGGCTCCGTTCATGTGTGCGTCGCATGATGAGAGCCACCTGGTTGCAAGGAAACGGCTCTCTCCCGGGTTGTGAAAGCTGAGATCGTCAGAAGGCTCAGAGTCGTACTATCTTCATATGGTATCATGATTTGAGTGCTTCCGGAGGCGTCATCCCGGTTTTCCTGTTCCACTGGATCGGAGCGCTCCGTTCATCTGTTCGGACATCAGGTTTCCTGCCGTACGATCCGTTACGAATGGCACGGCGGCATGGATTGTGAGGGAGTCCCGCGTATTCACATGAGACATCTTACCTATGAACGTTTTAGGTTTTAATGTCTACTCCCAAAATCCATTGACCCGCTTCCTTGTCGAGGCGAACAGGAACGAAGTTTTAAAATTATGAACGACTTCAACTAGCTTGATCGAAATGGCCTGAAAATGTATACACATCACATGGGTCGGCCGAAAAAACCGAAATAGACGGGGACGACGATGGGTGATGTAAGGGTAGTCATCAATGGTAATGAAGTGAGGCGCTCGGCGGAATCCACGATTCTGGAAGCTGCGGAGCAGATCGGAGTACGGATCCCGACACTCTGCCACAAACCGGAATTGAAAGTCGACGGCGGCTGCCGCGTGTGCGTGGTGGAAGTGGAGGGATTACCGAGGCTGGTGGCTTCCTGCCATACACCCATTGAAAAAGGAATGGTGATTCATACGGATTCTCCCAGAGTTGTGGCGGCGCGAAGGGCCATTGTCGAACTCATGCTGACGGCCCACACCGGGTCCTGTGTCACGGACAAGGAAGCCCGGAACTGCGAGCTTCATAAACTGGCCGCCGACCTGGAGGTGGGGCCGCCCAGATTCAAGGTGAGGCGGCCTCGCTGGTATCCCGTGGAAGACTTCAGCCCATATGTGCGGCGCGACATGTCCAAGTGCATTTTGTGCCGCAGATGCATCCGGGCCTGCGCGGAAATTGCGAAGAAGAACATCTTTAGTATGGCCTATCGGGGATTTCAATCCAAGGTCGTTGTTGATTGCGACGTCCCTCTCAACAAAGAAGCGTGTCGGGATTGCGGCATCTGCATTGATTACTGTCCAACGAGCGCACTAATGAAGCCCGCCGAGGGGGTGGCGTGAGATGGCGAAAAAGAAGGAACATTCGAAAGCCGGCGGCGCGCGCGAGGCCCTGCTGTCCATGATCAAGGAAGAACAGTTGAACTCCGGTTACGTGGCGGACAAAGCCATGGCGGAGATCGCCCGAACCCTGGGGCTGCCCGTGAGCGATGTATACGGGGTCGCCACCTTCTATTCCTTTCTTTCCACCACCCCCACGGGAAAACATGTCATCAGGGTATGCGAAAGCGTGCCCTGCTGTCTCCGGGACGCCGAGATGATTATTGCGCAAATACGGGGGGAGTTGGGCATTGCTCCAGGAGAGACGACATCGGACGGGCGTTTTTCCCTCGAGCTTACCAACTGCATCGGGGCCTGTGACCAGGCGCCCGCCATGTTGGTGGACGATGAGGTTCATGGTGGACTGACACCAGAAAATATAGTTGAAATACTTAGATCTTACGATTAGCTCAAAATATACATTAACTATTTCGACTTAGCCGCCGGGAGGTTTCAGCGTGCCTGAGAACAGAGTTTTGCTGAAAAAATGCGAGGCCATTGACCCCGGAGACGTAGATAGTTACGTGAAAGCAGGCGGGTTCAAGGCCCTGAAAAAGGCCCGCGACCGGATGTCCCCCGTAGAAGTCATTGAAGCACTCAAGGCGTCCGGTCTTCGGGGACGTGGAGGGGCCGGGTTTCCTTGTGGGGCGAAATGGGAACTCGCCCGGAACTCCCGGGAAAAAGAGAAATTCCTGATCTGCAACGCCGATGAAGGGGAAGTCGGCGCTTTCAAAGACAGGTATGTTCTCCAAAACGACCCCTTCAGCGTCATCGAAGGCATGGCCATTGCCGCTTATGCGGTTGGGGCCCAAGAAGCCTATATCTATCTCCGGGCCGAATACCATTTCCTTCTCGAAGGTTTGAAGAGGGCTGTCGAGCAGGTGAAAGCAAAAGGGCTTTTGAAGTCCCTGGATATCAAGATCACGGAAGGCGCCGGCGCATACGTATGCGGGGAGGAGTCGGCGCTGATGAACTCCATTGAAGGGAGACGGGGCGAAGCCCGGTGCCGTCCGCCCTACCCTCCCACCAGGGGCCTGTTCGAAAAGCCTACGATCATAAACAATGTGGAAACGCTCATAAATGTCCCCCACATCATCGCCAAGGGCCCAGAATGGTACGCCAAGCTGGGCACGGAAAAGAGCAAAGGGACCAAGCTTTTCTCGGTGAGCGGAGACGTAAGACAGCCCGGGGTTTACGAGATGGAGTTGGGATGCAAGCTTGGAGATCTTCTGACATTGGCCCGAGCCGAGAATGTAAAGCTGGTCCAGGTTGGAGGAGCCTCCGGGCGCATCGTTCCCCATTCCATGCTCGACACGCGCCTCTCTTTTGAGACGATCCTGGGTTCCGGGGCAATAACGGTCTTCAACGAGAGCCGGGACGTGATCGACATTGTTTCCCGGACAATGGGGTTTTTCAATAAGGAATCCTGCGGCAAATGCACGCCCTGCCGCGAGGGCGCCGAGGTGATGGTGGAGATCTTCGGGAGATTGGTCAAAGGCGATGGCGTTCACGAGGATCTGGAGATCCTGGAGGATCTGTCCCACGTTATGATGGACGCTTCCATGTGCGGTCTGGGCCAGACAGCTCCCATTCCCGTGCTGGATACACTGAAATACTTTAGAAGCGAGTACGAAAACCGGATCGATCAATCGGCTTTTCTAAGGCGTCTCAAAGTAATTTCAGCCTAGTAGGCTGCTGAAACACGCGATCTGCGGCGTTAGCCTTCATCCCTCGTCACTGCGACGTACTCTATGTACGCCTCACTCCTCGGGATTTGCGCGCCTTGCATCTCATCGTTTTTCAACGGCCTGTAACAAACCGGCTTCTTCAACGGGCTGATAGTCCCGATCGCTCAGGAAATCGTTCGCCAACACCGAATGATACTGATGATATCCATATAATATCCGATAAACGGCATCGGTCTTGAAAGTGCGGGGAGGGTTCCGGAAGTGAAAAACGAAAGCAAGTATTGTTGTCCCTACTGTGCGATTGCGTTCGACACCCTCGAGGAGCTGAAGGACCATGTTCTGAGAGAACACAAAGCGGAGCGGGTCCCCCTTCCCGAGGGCATGATCGGAATGACCATCAACGGGCAAAAATATCAATTCCAGGTGGAGCCGGAATGGACCCTGAACTATCTGATACACGACAAGCTGGGCCTAACCTCGCCAAAAATGTTCTGCGACCGGGGGGCCTGCGGGTCTTGCACGGTCATCATGGACGGAAGGCCCATTCTATCCTGCATGTCGTTGGCCATAGAATGCGATGGGGCAAACATAGAGACCGCGGAAGGCATCGCCGACGCTCAACACCCGCTGATCGATGCTTATGTCACCCATCACTGCATGCAGTGCGGCTATTGTACGCCGGGCTTCGTAACGACCTCCAAGGCATTATTGGACAGAAATCCTCATCCCACCGAGGAGGAGATCATGGATGCCCTTGCCGGAAACCTGTGTCGTTGCGGAACCTACCCCCAGCACGTAAAAGCCGTGCTTGAAGCCGCCGGGCAATTGGAGGAGGGAACTGAAAAGGGAGAATAGGCATGAAAAAGTTCGCACACTTCAATGCATCGACCATGGACGAGGCGGTTTCCCTCCTGCGAAGATTTGGAGGCCGCGCGAATCTCATCGCAGGAGGCACCGATCTGCTGGGAAAGATGAAGGACAGGATCCTGCCCACGTATCCCGAGGCGTTGATCAACCTCAAAACGATTCCCGGGCTGGACGGTATCCGGGAAGTCGATGGGGCGTTACGGATCGGACCCCTCACACGACTGCAGGATATTGCCGCCAGTGAAACCGTGAGAGAGCAATATGCGGCCCTCGCGGAAGCGGCCCATAGAACCGCTTCGCCGCATCTGAGGGAGATGGGCACGATCGGCGGGAACATCTGCCAGGACATCAGATGTTGGTACTACAGGTGCCCGAATAATCGGTTTCCCTGCCTTCGAAAGGGAGGCGGCCGATGCTACGCCCTGGAGGGCGATCACCGTTATCACTCCATTGATGGAGGGAGTGTAGTGGATGGGTGTATAGCCGTGCACCCCGGTGATACCGCGCCGGCGCTGATTGCACTAAATGCACGGGTGCGGACATCTAAGAGAACCCTTGATATGGAAGATTTCTTTCAGGTGGGTATGACCAGGACAACGGTTTTGGATGATGATGAAATCGTTACGGGAATTCATGTCCCCAGGCCTCCCGAAGGGTCGAGAAGCCACTATCTCAAGTTTGCACTGCGGAAGTCCATCGACTTTCCCATCGTCAATTGCGCCGCACGGATCACCCAATCGGGCGGCGCCGTGAGCGATGCCCGTATCTGCCTCAATGCCGTTTACGTGAAGCCGTATCGAGCCAAAGAGGCGGAAGCGTCCATCCTGGGAAAGAAAATAACCGAGGCGGCCGCCGAGACGGCCGGGAATGCCGCTGTGATCCATGCCAAGCCCCTGAGGGACAACACATACATGGTGCAAATTGCCAAGGTGTTTGTGAAAAGAGCCATCCTCGCCTGCCGATAGCCAACTTATAGGTATGACTCAAGTTTACAAGTTACTTTGTGAAAATAGATCTATCTTATTGAAATAAAAATCAAAAACGGTCATTTGGGTTGTAGGACCCAACCATCCTTGATGTGAAAGCCCGCAGCGTGGAGGAGATCGACCTGAGAAGGGGTCGGGTCTTCGAGGATGCGTCTGGGCTTTCGTTCGTCGGGCATCCAGAAGATGGCTGTCCTGAGGGATCGAGCCTCCTCCATGATGCGGCGGAGCGAAAGAGATAGGCCGGCTTGCTTGGCCCGCTGTTGCAGAAGGGTGAGATAGGTCAGTTCCACCACGCAGATAAAGGCATGGATTCGGATCTTGGAGTCCGTCCAGTGATATTGAGGCATGAGGGCCACGTGGAACGGGTTTTTAGAGCGTCGGAACTGGTTTTCAATGACGTGACGGTCCATGTAGGCCTGGTAGCTGTCGCCCGCAGACCAATCGTGATGGTCCGTAACGAGAATGGTTTTGGCGAAGCGCTGTAGGTGGGCTTCCGCCTGGTAGCGGTTCAGCTGAAACGCCATGGCGGGGGCGCCGTTTTCCGTATAGAAATTAAGCTGAAACAGCTTGGGGCTCACGTGCAGGGTTTCCCAGACCAGCTCGTAGCGGGCTTGGACTGCTTTCGGATCCTTCCAATGGGGTCGGCCGTCCCGGTGCTTCTTGCGAAGCTCGAAGAGTTCCTGTCGGACTTTTTCAGTCTTATCTTTAAGGTCGTGCCGTTTCTTCCGAAACGTCTTAGGGTTGAACGTGATCAGGACTTTTCGCTCCCGCCCCCAAAAAGAGGCGGTGGTCTCCAGGTAGAGCACCCGGTCTTCCTCTTGGTCGTTCTCCGTGGTCTCTTGGTTCCGACGGCGGGGAAGCACTTGGAACCGCTTCAAAGGAATCCGGGCCAGGTCCGGCGCTAAATAGGGAGAGTACGAGGTGATGAAGTGGAGATGCTCCTCGGCGTTCTTCATCAATATTCCCCCTCCTGAGACCATTTATCTCATCTTAGCATATGGTCCCATTTCAGGGGTCCACTTTAGTATGTTGATACTGAGGTATCGAATGAGATACATACCCTAATACAGCGGGTGTTCGGGAATCAATAGCAACAACTATTTCTGGACCATGCTTGACTTCCGTCCAATTGTGACCGATATTATTATTATGATAATCACGCATCACAGAGAAAAATTAATCAACGCAATTATTTATCTTGCGGAAAATACGAAATATTGCGGAAAGACTAAGTTGCTAAAATTGCTTTATTTCTTGGATTTCCGTCATTTCAAGCAGACCGGCAGGTCCGTTACAGGCCTGGATTATTTCGCCTGGGAAATGGGGCCTGTACCAAAGGATTTGTTTGAAGAAATCTCAGGCAAAATGAAGCCTGATATAGAAAAGGCCATAGCAATTATACAGGACCCATCCAAAGAAGGTTTTCAGCTCATACGACCTAAGAAGCAGTTTGACACTAAGTATTTTTCCAAAACGGAGATCGATCTACTTCAAGATATTTCCTTCGTCTTTAAAGACTCGAAAGCAGATACTATGGTCGAGACCTGCCACCTTAGAAACGAACCATGGGATCGGACCCTTAAAGAAAAGGGCAAGTTCCAAAAAATAGATTATATGCTTGCGGTTGATAGTGAAATTAGTAGTCTTACTTACGATGAAGCAAAGGAAAGAGTGGAAGAGCGAGCGGAGATGGAACGAATATTTGGAGCATCATAGTTGCAAGTACTGGGCACCATCTATCACCACAATCGAATGGTATATCATCATGGGGGGACAGGAACAAAATATCTAATACTTCTAAACACACCTAACAAGAATGAGCCTTATCTCTTTGTCAAAACAACCTCTCAACAAAAAGACCGCCCATTAACTCCGGGATGTATCAAGTTTAAAAGCCTCTTCTTTATTCAGGGTGGAAAAACTTTCTTTCCCAAGGATACGTTGGTTCAATTATATGAACTATACGAAATCAGCCCAAATGACATTGACAATAATAAAGATATCACTGTAGAAGCAAGCCTTGATGCAAAGACAATGAACGACATAATCAATTGCTTGTTTGAAGCCCAAAAAGACAACATATCTCTCTTTCACAAAAAACTAATCCGACCACCACTGCAAGATTCTTTGCTCAAATTGAAAGAGAAATTTTCCAAAAAGCGGTAGATGACGGTGTTTTTGTCCTTCTCCATAATTCGTTTATTATTACCACCGCTTGCAGCAAAAATTTTAGCGAGACAATAGCGGGAGAGATTCCCCGCACAAAACAAAACCGGTTACAACTGAACAGCGTAACCGGTTGTTTTTTCTGGAGCCACCGTGCGGAATCGAACCGCAGACCTGATGATTACGAATCAACTGCTCTACCAGCTGAGCTACGGTGGCGATCGATTGAAACGCCTTCTATCACGGGCGATTTGAACCCGTCAAGCGATTTTGGCCGGTCGGCGGGTCGGGCAGGACACCGCCGCATGTCAGGATTTGCTCCCCGGACCCCAAAGCAGATCCTTGAACGAGACCACGTAGACGTAGCCCGACATCACGGTGGCCACGAGAATCGGAGCCATGATGATGTTGGAAATCCACGGCATACTGCGGCTGATCAGCACCTCCGTTTGACCGAAAGGGGCGATGAACAACAGGAAACTCACACCGAACATCTGGATCAGGGTTTTAGCCTTCCCCCAACGGTTGGCATGAATTACTTTGGACATCTTCTGGGCCACCAGGGCGCGCAGCGACGTGACGATCAGTTCCCGGGCCACCACCACCACGGCCATCCATGCGGCAACGGACTGATACTTCACCAGCACCACAAAGGCCGTCATGACGAGCAGCTTGTCCGCCAGGGGGTCCAGGATGGCCCCGAGGTCCGTGATCTCCGAGCGGGCTCGGGCAAGGTAACCGTCCAGGGGATCCGTGGCGCAGGCAATCACAAAAATAAACGCGGCAATCAACCTCGTCCAGATCGCGTCGGGAATCGTCAGTATCAGGAAGAGCGGGATGAGCGCGATGCGCGCCAGCGTAACGCGGTTAGCAAGAGACACCCTATCCTCCTATATCACACGCATCTTCGGCAGGAGGAGAATCGCACACAGGCATAAATCTACTCCGAGGCCATGATGGCAAGAAGAACCAGCGATTCCTTTTCTTCTTCGCGGGTCCGGTCCAAGATTTCGTTCAAACCTTCCATATTGAGACCCAGGTATTTCCACACACCGCTCTCGAACTTGGGCAGCGCCGTGCTGCCGCTGAAGCCGAATTGGCCCTTAAGGCAGACAAAATCGGCTATATGGGTAATGGCCACCAGATCGAGGTATTCTTCCGGTGCTTCTTCAGGAGCGTGATGGTACAGGATCCCATGGACAATGGCCGGCGGCAACGACCATTTATGCGCCAGCCAAGCGCCGACCTGGGCATGACTCGTGTGGATCACTTCTTCTTCCGAAATCAGTATGTGCTGGCGTTTCTCCTCGCTCAACTCGATGGCGCGGGCAAAGGACTCACCAAAATACCGTCCCAGAATGATCTTGCCCATATCGTGCAGCAGTCCCATCAAATGAAGATCGTCTTTGGTATAAATGCTTTTTAGATTTCCGCCGCACACTTCATATACGATATTGCAGATGATGCCCGTAGTAATGCAGTGTTGCCAGAACTTGTTGAGATCGAACACGCGGACCTTGCCTTTGCCCAACATGGAAAAAACGCTGGTGGTCAAAGCTATGTTCTTGATGGTCTTGAATCCCAGTCTCGCCACGGCCAAGGGAAGCGATGATACCTCGCGCCCGTCCAGCGGCCGGTAAAAAGCCGAGTTCACCACTTTCAATATGCGAGCCATGATGCTCGGATCGTCTTCGATGACGGCCGCCACATCTTTTGCCGTTGATTTAGGGTCATCAATGGCCTGTTCCACCTTTCGAATGACCAGAGGGATGGTGGGCAAGTCGTCAATGGCTTCCAGCCTTCGGAGTACGGACTCGTCCATGCGGGTCATACGTTCCTCCACTGTCTCTCCCATACGCTCTCCTTTGGAAGTGCTTTCGGCCTGTTTACTGAAGTCTGAAGGGTCCGCCATTACGGATGCTTTTCGCCTAAAATCAATCTGTTACGTAACCAACACTGTAAGGGTCCGAGGCTCGCCGTGTCAAGCAGTTTTCCTTTTTCGACGGGTCTTTCGCACGCCTTCACAGGGCGCCAGGGGCTTCCCGTGGAACGGGCTCGGACCGGGCGAGGTCCGGAACGCCGGACCTCGAGTTTCGACCGGGCAATCCTGAAGCGGATAGAAAGCCCCCCCTGCCCCGGCTCCAGCGTACCAGTGATCGCTCAGCCGCCAGGTTTACCGCTTTCCGCTTTGCATCCGTCCAGTCTCACGAAGGCTGAGCCCCGGCTGGTCGGCCGGCCCCGATGGGCTCCATTATTTTTTTCTCGACCCAGTTGGGGTCCAGCCATTCTATGGGGTTAACGAAGATGCCTTGAATGGCGATGCCGAAGTGCAGGTGATCTCCCCCAGCCAGTCCTGTTGAGCCGGTAAGCCCCAGAGTCTGGCCCTTTTGCACCCGCTGACCCGGTGTCACCATGATCGAGGAAAGATGCGAATACGTGCTGAAGAGGCCCATGCCATGGTCCAAAATCACCGTGTTTCCGTAAATCCCTATCTCCTTGGCCTCGGTCACAATACCACTATTGGCCGCCGGAACCGAGGCCATGGCCAATGACGCCAGATCGAGTCCCTCGTGGACCGACTCGGCCACGCTCTCATTGTTGAACACATACTCGCGATGATCGGCGAATCCGGCTCGCACCCCGGCATTGGTCAGAGACTGGAACGGGCCGTCCCAGAGTCGCTCGGGAGACGACGACGAACAGGCGGCAAGAAACTCCCGGCCATTACTCTCGCGCATTTTTGAATTGACGTGTATAAACACCTTCAAAGGGGAGCCCTCCGAAGCCAGCTCCGGGTATCGAGACGTGAACTTGGCCTCGATGTCCTTCAAGAAACCCTCCGACAACTCCAGTCGGTCCTTTTGGAAGTGCTTTTTCCGGATGCGGTGCGGGAAGCCGGCTTCCGTCCTGTTGCCGGCCATGTCCTCCGCGACGACGGCAAGCCGAACATCCGCCGTTTCGTAGGGGAGCCCAAAATACGCCTCATACAGTCCCGGCTGACCGGATACCGGGTATCCCGGGTACAGCCGGTCGCCCACTTTGACTCCCTGTCGGACCACTTCTTTGGAGATCTTGTACAAGACGACACCCGCGCCCCCCTGATTCAGGTACTGTGTATTGCCCAACACAGAGACGGCGGGTAACACCGTATCAACGATCACTTCTTTCAGGAGAACGGTTTTGTTCCCGTGCAGCCAACCATTGAGGGAACCGTCCCACACTTGCGCCTCGAGCACCACCTTTCCGTCGGTAATACCCAGCTTTGTCGGCTCGATGGTAAGGTCGATACTTTTGTGGGTCACACTACCCCCATCCATCCAGCCCATCATGGGGAACGATTCCTCGTAGATTTTATCCTGGCGGCCGTCGCGGAGCATCTGGACCCAGACTCTTCGGATGCCGCTTTTGGCGTCCGATACGTCCAGATGAACGACCTGGGTTCTCCCCAGATAGTTACGCTCCAAATCCCAGGAAACCTGCGGGGGTTCGCCTTCGAAACGGACTATGTATAGCCAGAGTAACGGAATCAGTACGATAATGACGAGCAATCCGATTAAGAGAGACCTTCTGGGCACAGCTTCATTCTCCTGAGTCTTGATCGTTTGCATGTTGCGATGCAGCCAGAAGCGCTTCCACGGTGACGTTCACCAGGGCCCAAACCACATCCAACTGGAAATGCGCCTCAATGCTCGCATCAAAAGTTACCACCATCTCCGGAGGAAACTCGTCGTCGCCACAATACAGGATAAATCCAACGGGTAACTTGGGCAAAGCGGGAAGCACAAAGGACGCGTCCCCGTACTCCTGAACCGCCCCCTCCAACCGTCGTCCCGCATCGATGAACGATCGGGGATTCTTTCCGAATCTGCGCAATAAAGGAGCGGTGTTCAATTTGTGGGGTCCCTGGAAAAAGGTGATACCGCCCCTCAATTCTTTCTCGGTCACCATCCGCCCGAGAGGCACCACTTCCCCGGCGCGCGACAAGTAGGTCATCAACACCAATTGAACCTGAAAATCGATCTCCGGACCCATAGCATGGTCATGGATACGCATGGCCTCACGGACGGCGTCCACCGTGTAGCGCCGGTTTAGGAACGGCACTTCGTAGATCCCTTCCGCCTCGTTGAAACGGACCTCGGTTCGGCGCACGATGTCCCTGGGTGAGGCCTTGCGAAGATCGGCCCACAGCCTCGGGTCCAATTGAAAAAGCCGATTGTAGACTTCCTTGATTTCCTCGTATTTCCCCATGACTTCCAGCTCCTCAAGGCACCATACATGATCGGGCGCGATTTGCCAAACGTAACTTCCGCCCCTGTCAAAGACGACAGCATAGAAGCCTCTTGCTTTGGCAAACCAATTGAACTATGTAATTTGAACTATGTCGAGTTCGTTGTGCTCAAATACCTGGCGGCTTCGGGCGGCCGATCCCGCAATCGCCCAATCGCTGGGAAGCCGCTTCTCGCTTCGTCCCTTGACCGCCGCCATTCTCGCGAGCCGCGGCATGACGTCTCCCGAACAGGTTAGGCTGTTCATCGATCCTTCGTTGAGCCGCATGCATCCCCCCTTTGAAATGCGCGACATGTCCATCGCGGTTCAACGCATCCTTTCCGCCCTTGTTCAAAAAGAGCGTATGGCCGTATATGGAGACTACGACGTGGACGGTGTAACGGCCACCGCGATTCTGTATCTGTTTCTCCGGAACGCCGGGGCCGACGTAATACCCTACCTGCCCCACCGGTTGCACGAAGGATACGGTCTGAACCGAAAAGCCCTTGAAGCGCTTGCCGGCCAAGGCGTTCGTCTGATCATAACCGTGGATTGCGGCATTTCGGACCACGCGGAAATCACGGCGGCCAACCGCCTGGGCATGGATGTAGTGGTCACGGACCACCACGAACCGGGGCGCCACCGCCCTCCCGCTTTGGCGGTAATCGATCCCAAACAGGCGCAATGTCCCTATCCCGAAGCCGGTCTCTCCGGCGCAGGGGTGGCGTTGAACCTTGTGGTCGCTCTCAGGGCCGCCATACGGGACGAACTGCCGCACAATGCCGCTTCGAATACCAATCTGAAATCGTATCTGGACCTGGTGGCCCTTGGAACCGTGGCGGATATCGTTCCTCTGACCGGACAAAACCGGATCTTGGTCAAGGCCGGTCTCTCCCTGTTGTCTCAAAGCGTGCGTCCCGGCATCCGGGCGCTGAAACAGGTTTCCGAAATAAACGACGGGCCCTTGTCCACATGGGACATCGCATTTCGACTGGCCCCCCGGTTGAACGCGGCAGGCCGCATGGGCACAGCGTCAGATGCTTTTGACCTGTTGGTCACGGATTCGGCTGAAGAGGCCTTAGCGTTGGCCTCGCGCCTGGAAAACCAAAATCGTCAGCGAAAAGATCTTGAAGAAGTTCTGATCGAGAACATCGACCGGCAGATTGAAACGCGCGCCCTGCCTTTCGGGAGAAGCATCGTGGTGTCAGGGCCGAACTGGCATCGAGGGCTGCTGGGCATTGCGGCATCGAGGCTGAAAGAACGCTACTACCTTCCTTCCCTGGTGATTGGCGTGGAAAACGGCGTCGGCTATGGGTCCGGCAGAAGCATTCCCGGGTTCAACCTTCACCAGGCTCTCGAGGCCTGCGGCGAGCACCTTATGGCCTTTGGAGGCCATGCTTCCGCGGCGGGCTTCAGAATCGCCCCCGAGAACGTGGCCGGATTCTCGGCAGCGTTCGAAGCGTACGCCGCCTCGACTCTCACGGACGAGCACCTGACTCCTTCAATAGACATCGATGCGCGAACGTCCCTGGAGTACATGACGTTGACGGCGGTCCAGCAACTCGACTTGCTGGCTCCTTTCGGCCCTGAAAATCCCGAACCGGTTCTGCTCTCGGAGGACGTGGACGTGGCGCACTCCCACGTTATCAAGCAGAAGCACATCGCCCTCAGTCTGAAGACAAACAACGGAACCTATTTCCGCGCCATCGCCTTCAATATGGCGAACCAGCTCAAGCAGGCGCCGCGTCGGATCGACCTGGTGTACACACCCTACGTGGAACGGTGGCGCGGCAACGAAGCAGTCCAACTCCGCGTCGTGGATATCGGGGTATAAACGACCGGGCGCCACCCGGTGGGAGGCGCCCTGATTCGGAAGTTTTTTTTGAACCGTTCGGGCCGGCGGCGGAATCGGTTTTCCGGCTCCCGGCAATCGGACGGAACGGTTTAACGCAAGTATTTAAAGAACGGGCTCTGCGTGTCCAGTACCAGCGTGCTGTCCTGTTTAAGGCTCTCTTTATATGCGTCGAGACTTCGAGTGAACGCGTAAAAATCCGGGTTCTTCTCGAACGCTTCAGCATAAATCCGAACGGCTTCCGCGTCGCCCGTTCCTTTGTTTTCCTGAGACGTGCGGTAAGCTTCCGCCAGTATGACGGTCCTTTCCTTCTCCGCTTCAGAACGAATCTTCTGGGCTTGCTCCATTCCTTCCGACCGGTATCTTTTGGCCTGACGTTCCCGTTCCGCATTCATGCGGCCGAAAACAGCCATTTCGTTCTCCTTGGGAAGGTCCGCCCGTTTGATACGCACGTCCAAAACCTCGACACCCAAAGAACGGGCGACTTCGTCAGTGCGTTTGGTCACGTTCAACATGAGCTCGGCGCGTCCTCCCGCAAGAATGTCCGTAAGGGTATGCACACCCAGCTCTACGCGCAGTTCGGAATAGATGATGTCGTCCAAACGCGCCTGGGCGCCTGCCACGTTCCGAACCGACTGATAGAACAGCAGAGGATCGACGATCCGCCATTTGGAGAAGTTATCCACCACGAGGTTCTTCTTGTCCTGGGTCAGAATCTCGGCCGGGTTCGCGTCGTACTCGAGGACACGTTTTTCAAAGAAGATGACCTGCTGGATGAAAGGGATCTTGAAATGCAGACCGGGGCCCCGAACGCCCCCGATAGGGTTACCCAATTGGACGACTAAGGCCTGCTGCGTCTGATCCACGATGAATGTCGCAAGATTGAGCAGAACCAATCCGCCGATAACAATGATGCCGATGACCGCCGTTGATCTTTTCATTTGGCTTCCTCCCCTTTGGGAGCGCTCGATGGCAGGGTTCCGCCTAATGGCAGCAGGGGGAGCACCTGCCTCCCGATCTCGGATCCTACGATGATCTTGGTCGAGTTCTTGAGCACCTCTTCCATGGCTTCCAGGTAGAGCCGTTTCTCGGTGACCTCTTTGGCCTTTTCATACTCGGACAGGACCTGGGTGAAACGGCTGGCGTCACCCCTGGCATAGTTGATCTTGCTTTCCCGGTACCCCAGGGACTGGTTGACGATTTCGGCCGCCTTACCTTTGGCCTTGGGAAGGATGTCGTTCCGATAGCCTTCAGCGTCGTTGATGAACTTGTTCTGGTCCTCTTTGGCGCTGGCCACATCTTTAAACGCTTCAATAACGGCCTGAGGAGGATGCACATCCTGCAATTGCACGGTAACCACATCGAGCCCCGCACCATAACTGTCAAGAACCTCCTGGAGCAGGGTCTTGGTCTCTTGCTGGAGCTTGAATTTCCCGGTGGTCAGAGCCTCGTCGATATTACTCTTTCCCACCACCTGCCGCATACTCGCTTCCCCGGCGTCCTGAACGGTTTGCTCGGGATCGTACACATTGAACAGATAAGCCGAGGCATCCTTGATCTTGTATTGCACGATAAACTGAATATCCACGATGTTTTCATCGCCGGTCAGCATCAGAGATTCCTGCGGAACAGCTTGGTACCGGGCGGGCTGCGCCCGAGAAACGGTCCGGAAGCCGATTTCGGCCCTGCGCACTTGCGTCACTGCGGGTTTCATTACGGTTTCGATAGGATACGGAAGATGGTAATGAGGGCCGGGCCCCGTGGTATAGGCCATCGCACCGAAACGCTTGACCACGCCCACTTGATCCGGAGCAACGATGTAAATGCCCGACAGCAACCAGCCGACCACAACCAGCGCGATCAGGATCGAACCTCCCGGGAATTTAGATCGGAGGTTCCTGAACCGGTCCATCACCTGGTCCAGATCCGGCGGTGCGGTTCCTCTTCCGCCGGCCTGTTGACGTTTTTGCAGCTTTTCCCAATCCCATGCCATAAGATCCTCCAGTTAATGCTATTGCTTCTCTTGTCTCTGCTCTTCATAAAGGGGGCGCCCCGCCATGTCAAGGGATTTCGTGCCCAATCGCGCAAGGCGGCCATGGTTGTCCAGGATCTAGAACATGAAAAAAGCGTAGACAGATCCGTGCTTCTGACGTTAGTGTACCGTCGATATCGTCCTTATTAAAAAGGAGGCGTCATGGCCGGCCGTTTGGGAATCATCGGAACAGGAAACATGGGTGAAGCCATCACCCGGGGCGTGCTTCAAAGCGCGTTGTTGAAGGCGGAAGATATCCTGGTGACGGATGTATCCATCCATCGTCTCGAGCACATGCGCTCCCAGTACCAGGTGAAGACCGTTACGGAACCGGCGCGCCTGGTCGAAGAGGTGGAAACCATCATCCTGGCTGTAAAACCTCAATCCATGGACACATTGCTTTCCGCATTGAAGGACCTGCTGAGATCCGATGTGCTGATCGTCTCCATCGCAGCGGGCGTATCCCTCGAGAAGATCGCCCGGGGCATGCCGCCGGGCACACGCGTCGTACGCGTCATGCCCAACAATCCGGCCCTGTACATGAAGGGAATCGCCGCTTTGTGTCCGGGAAAGACCGCTACCGGGGACGACATGAAAACGGTATCCTCGATTTTTGAAGCCCTGGGACGCGTAGTGGTGGTGGAAGAAAAGATGATGGACGCGGTAACGGGCCTGAGTGGAAGCGGACCGGCCTACGTGTACCTGTTTATCGAAGCGCTCTCGGACGGGGGCGTACGCATGGGTTTACCCAGAGACGTGGCCACTGAACTGGCTGTCCAGACGGTGCTGGGATCAGCGGTAGTGGCCGCCGAGTCGCGCAAGCATGTAGCCCTTTTGAAGGAAATGGTAACCTCTCCCGGCGGCACCACCATTGCGGGTCTGCACGAACTGGAGCGAGGCGCGTTCCGGGGCGTCGTGATCAACGCCGTGGAAGCCGCGACCAAACGGTCCCGGGAACTGGGCAAAGAGTACTGACCTCCTTTTTAAGCCCTTCTATCCGAGTCCGGGATGATTCATGAGGCGTGAGTAAGTCACACGGATTCAATCACTCGTCGCCAACAGCGCGGTTCGTTAAGATCCCGATGCCGTCTATAACCACCTCCACCTCGTCCCCCGCCGCCATGGGACCGATGCCGGAAGGCGTGCCCGTGGCGATCACGTCTCCGGGATCGAGCGTCATCACGTGGGATATGAAGCCGACGAGTTCGGGCACCGAAAAGATAAGATTGGACGTGCTGGATTTCTGCTTGGGCTCTCCGTTCAAGAATAACCGAACGAGAAGATCGGAGGGGTCCAGTTCGGTTTCGATCCACGGACCCAGAGGACAGAAGGTGTCAAAACTTTTTGCCCGGGTCCACTGGCCGTCCTTTTTCTGGAGGTCCCTGGCCGTGACATCGTTCAGACAGGTGTAACCGAGGATGAAATGGAACGCCTCATCGACCGGGACCTTGCGCGCACGACGGCCGATGACCACGCCTAATTCGGCTTCGAAGTCCACCCTCTTGCTCGACGGCGGCAGCAGGATATCCGCATTGGGTCCGATTACCGACGTTCGCGGCTTCATGAATAGAATCGGGTTTTCAGGGATGGCCATCCCCAGTTCCTCGGCATGGTCGCGATAGTTGAGGCCCACGGCCACTATCTGGCCCGGATTTACTGGAGCCAACAGTTCGAGGTCCCGCAACCGCTGCGCCGGACCTTTCTTGACTTCCCTGGTTAAAGGATCCAGCATGGGAATCACTTCCTCGTTCTCCCTCAGAGCGCCCCAATACTCCGTTCCATCCTGTTTGTATCGTAAAATTCTCATAGCCCCCTCCGTCTTTTCCCGGCATTTCTTGCTCTATAAACCGAATACCGATTCGGGTCAATGAATCCGGCGCTCGTGAACGTGTTTACGGCAGGCCGAAAAATTCCCTGTTAAACTCCCCGGATCGCTGTGTATAATACATTAAGGGATCAGCGCGGAAAGCACCCTTGAATTCCGGTGGTGGATACGAAGTCGCCCATTCCGTGGGAGCCGCCACACCTACCGCTCTGTGAAGGAATAGCACCAAGACGGCATGAACCTGCACTTTTGCACAATAACAGGAGGTCCCTATGGCGATGGAATCGACGGAAGCAAGAACCAGTGTTACCCAGACGGAAGAGATCAAGAAGAAGATTCTCGAGGCCGCCAGTGAGATTTACGCACGGAAGCGCCTCGGTGATGCCTCCGTGGAGGAAATTGCCACCGCGGCCGGCGTGAGCCCTACTGTGACGTATCGGTTCGTCAGCAGCGAGTCCGCCATCATGCAGATGATCATGGAGGACATCCTGTCCCAGTTCAAAGAGCAAATGGGGCCCCGTTTGAAAACCATCAAAGATCCGAAAGAAAAACTGGCCGCCGCCATGGATCTGTATTTCGAAATCGTAGCGCGCGAAGCCAACAAGTGCCTGCTCGTATATCAGGAGTCCAAATCCATGGTGAAGTCGGCCCGTCGGCGCATCATGTCTCTGGAACTGGGAATCGTCGAAATTTTCAAGGAAATCCTATCCGAAGGAATGAAGCAGGGCGTGTTCCGCCAGGGGGACCCGGATCTTATTTCCTACAATATCATGATGCTGAGCCACATCTGGGTGCTCAAAGGATGGCACTTCCACAAGCGAATGGACATGCATGAGTTTATGAACAAGCAGAAGGAATTTCTCCTTCGGTCCATCTCTGTGGACGTCCGGTGACCCGAGAAAAAGCCGTCACTCCTTTTTCAACTCTTGCCGGGACTCGGCCATTTTGCGCCGCAAATCGAGGACCTTCTGTTGCATCTCTTTGTATTCGGGATGGTTGAGGTCTTTGCTCTTTTTTCGAAATTCGCGCATGTTTTGCAGGAGATCGCGTTAATCCTGCTGGAGGCCCTGCAGTTCGCCTCAGCCCTCGGCCTGTGCAGCCGGTTCGGACGTGGGCACGGGAGGCGGCGTAACGGCGGTGCGCACCGCGTCGCCGCCGGGCGCCGGCGGCGGTGCGGCTTCCGTGACAATGGTGGATTCGATCACCCGAAGCTGTTTGTCGTCATCCAGAATGCCTTGCGGCACCTCTTCGGGATCGCTGGCGTAATGAACGCGGCCGTCGGGGTCCGTCCAAACATAGATCTTGGCCGGCGCGGGAGATGACGCTCCAACGACCAGGATCAGCCCTAGGCAGACGGCGACGATTTTGATGGACGTTTTCATGTATCCTCGCGAAACATGAGTCGGATATTGAACAAACCCGGTCAACAGAAGTATTATATAAGAATCGAAGAACGAACACCAACGGTTTGTGGGCGCGATCTTTTTTTGTTGACTATTCCGCGCGCTGTTGCTAAATGTCGTTGCTCATCATTTGATCCTCGGTAGCTCAATCGGCAGAGCGGGTGGCTGTTAACCACTAGGTTGCAGGTTCGAGTCCTGCCCGGGGAGCCAAAATAAAAGCCACGAACCCTCGAGGGTCTTTGGTTAACCATAGAATCAGGGGAAGCAGGAGACGCGATACGCACTGTTTCCCCTGATTTGTCAGGGAGTTACGCCTTATTTGGATACTGAAGACGATTCTGCGATTCGAAAGCGAGGATGCGCCGTGCAGGAGAAAACGTGTAGATTGCACTCGCTTACCGACATTATTCCTTCCGAATTCTCCCATTCTCCGTTTTTCCAGTCGCCTTGTTTAATCCCGTCGGCGGGATTGCACACGGGCTGCCGGAATACCTTTCAAAAACGGCTTAGCGAAGTCGAGCATGGTGTTGACCGATCGCAGTTGATATCCCCAATTATGGAGCGTCTCACAAGCGGGCGAGCCGTCCTGAATAGAGACCGAACCCGCCAGACCCGGCATTACCTCTTCCCGAACATCACTTAGAAGAGGTCGCCATGCTCTATCTTGAAATATTCGCGGTCTTCCTCCTTACCTTAATGAACGGTTTGCTCGCCATGTCCGAGCTTGCCGTCGTTTCATCGAGAAGAAGCCGTCTCGAACATTTGGCGAATCAGGGCAGCCATGGTGCGCGCGCCGCTCTGCGTCTCATCGATGATCCGAGCAGGTTTCTGTCGACGGTTCAGATCGGCATCACGCTCGTCGGCATCATCGCCGGAGCCTTCAGCGGTGCGACTTTAGGGCAGCGACTCGGAGCCTGGCTCAATACGTTTCCGTCGATTTCATCGTATGGCAATGCCGTGGGCATCGGCGTTACGGTGGTCGGTATAACCTATCTGTCGCTGATTCTGGGCGAACTCGTGCCAAAGCGGGTTGCGCTGGCTCAGCCCGAACGGATCGCCTCGTTCGTTGCCGGTCCCATGCTGGGACTTTCCCTGGTTGCCTCTCCTGCGGTTTGGGTGCTGCATATCTCGACCGAGAGGATCCTGCGGCTTTTGGGGTTGACGGGCGCCCGTGAGACCACCGTCACCGAGGACGAGGTGAAATCCCTGATCGCCGAGGGTACGCAGGCGGGCGTGTTTGCGCCACAGGAACAGGAAATGATTGAAGGCGTACTCCGCCTGGCGGATCGTTCCGTTCGGGTCATCATGACGCCTCGCACCCAGATCGTTTGGGTAGACGTGAAATCCGACCGAAACACGATTATCGACATGGTCGAGTCACATCGGTTTTCGCGTCTGCTTGTTTGCGACGGAACGGTGGATCGCCCCGTCGGTTTTATCCATACCAAGAACCTTCTTCCTGAGGCGCTTAGCTGCAAAGACGTCACCCTCGCCACCTTGATGACGCCGTCGCTTTGCGTTTCCGACCGCACGCCGGTTCTCAGGCTTCTCAACCAATTCAAAAAAGAAAAAGTGCATATCGCAGTGGTGGTCGATGAATATGGCACGACGGAAGGGTTGGTGACCCTTACAGATGTCATCGAAGCCATCGCCGGAGATCTTCCGGAACGAGGCGAAGACAGCGGACCCCGGATTGTGCAAAGAGACGACGGGTCGTGGCTGGCGGACGGAACGATTCCAACCGACGAGGTGGAAACCATCACGGGCGTCGATATGGGAGAGGAAGTGGAGATGCTGGCGAGTTTCGTGCTGGACCATCTGGGACGGATACCTGTGGCCGGTACGAGCTTTACCCACGGAAACGCACGTTTCGAGGTCGTCGATATGGACGTCAATCGCATTGACAAGGTGCTCATCGAAATCGACCGGAAAAGCTCTGAAGCGCACGTCCCGGCAACGCATGCTTAAGGAATAACGATTGTGATAGCGAACGCGGAGTGGGATAGGGAAAATGGTGATCTCTTCAGATTTTCCATTTCCATCAGTTCCAAGCGGGATTCGAATGCAGCTGCGGTGGGGCGCGATTGAATGCGGAATGAATCGGTATACGGTAACCGACAACTCGGTTAGCCGCTCACATTTCAGGGAACACCATCGGGAACTCCTGGTAGGATCGGATCCATCCGAATTGTATTGACAGGCATCAGCCCTCTTCAATACTCTTGCGGATCTTGCGGCAACTATGGGGGAGCAGCATCGCCCAGGATTCGGCCGCGCGACGGTATGCGCCGGCCGGCATCAGTGTCGCGACCATCGTGGCTCAATTGAAAGACCTTCACCCAGGGTGCGCATCTTCATCTTTGGACGAAGGCCTTTTCTTATTATGGTGTCATACGGCCGGTATTTTTATGCGAATCGCCAATACGTGACAATGAAGGATAGGTCAAGAAAATGATTAAAAAAACCGGATGTTCAGTCCTGATCTTTTTCAGCTTTACACTCGGCCTCTTTTATTTGTGCCAAGAAACAGCGGAGGCGGCCCGGTTGGGAGGGGGCAAATCCTTCGGCAGCAAGCAGAGCTACCAGCGCAGCGCACCGCCTCCACCGCAGAGACCGGCCTCGTCCCCAACGAAACCGGGCCAAACGGCCCAACAGAAGCCCACCGGGGCCTCGCCGCTGCCGTCAAGCCGCTGGG
>JACQYL010000052.1:0-78627 GCA_016208165.1 Deltaproteobacteria bacterium | reverse complement strand
TCAAGCCGCTGGGGCGGAATGTTGGGAGGTATGCTCATGGGAGGCCTGATCGGCTCCTTGCTGTTCGGAGGTGGATTCGCCGGACCAGGATTGTTGGACCTTCTCTTGGTGGGGGGAGCTCTTCTTCTGGTTTTTCGCTTTTTGCGCACCCGGCGCCTGGCTGCGGCATCGGCATCCACGGGCGACGCCATGTCCTTTGAACGCAAGTCTGCCCAAGAATGGGGCAGTGCGAGCTACACACCATTGGAAGAAGCGACCGCGGCCGCCGTGCGGCAGCCGGTCCTGCCGTCCGGATTTGACGCGGATGACTTTCTCAAAGGGGCCAACGCCATTTACGTCCGACTGCAAAACGCGTGGGACAAGCGCGACCTCGAAGACATCCGCTCGTTTACTTCGGCTGAAGTCTTCACCGAGATTCAACAGCAGGCCCAGGCTGATCCCGAGACCGGCAAGACCGAGTTGCTGCTGATCAACCCACGCATTCTTGAGGTGCGTGACATCGGCGACCAAGTCCTGGTTTCGGTGCTTTACGATGTGACGTTGCGCGAAAATGAAGAAAGGCTATCCAAACAGGTCCGTGAACTTTGGCATTTCAGCCGAGACCGGTTTGACCCCAAATCCTTCTGGATATTGGAGGGTATCCAGCAGGTGGAGCAATAAGCGCTGCGTTTCGCTCAAGGTTCCGAGTCAAGTCGATTCTCGCGGAAGGCATCAAAGGGGCTTCATCCGGACTCGACATTTTCCGACACGGGTTCCTCGACGGCCCCTGAAGGAGAAACCTGATTCCCTATCAGCGGGCTGGTCCGTACGAAGCCAAGTCATCGCCGGAGCCCATCTGCAGCGCGGCTATTCCCAACAAGACTCGCAGCCCATCTCGGGCTTCATTACTCTGTACGGTGAGCGGAAGTGCTCAAGACAAAAGGAAAACTCCAAAAGCAGAACCTGACATCCGTTTTTGAACGGCGAATGGAATTCAAATGGGTATTGCGACCGACATCATCCTTCTTGTTGTTGTTGCTTTTTTTTGTGGGCTAATCCTGCATCGACTGGGGCAACCGATTATCCTCGGTTATATCGCGGCCGGAATTATCCTGGGGCCACACACAGGGGGCCTGACTGTCTCGAATATTCATGAAATCGAGCTTCTCGCTGAAATCGGCATTGCGCTGTTGCTGTTTGCGCTCGGGCTCGAATTCTCCCTCAAGGATCTCAAGCCGGTTCGACTGATAGCTTTGATAGGAACGCCGATTCAAATGATCGCAACGATTGGACGTGGGTTTTCAGATAGCGCAGGTTTTGAAGCGTCTGAATAAGCCGTTTGTAATCATCGAACCGGATCATCGGCGGTTTGAAAAAGCCAAGGAAGCCGGTATGGCCGTTGTCTACGGCGATGCCGGCCAACAAATCGTTCTTGAAGCGGCGGGAATCAAGAATGCGAACCTTCTGATTTTGACCACACCCGACCTTGTGGCGGCCAGGTCGACCATTGTTGAATCGAAACGCTTAAACGGGCGGCTCGAAATAATAGCGCGGACATCCGGTCCCGATTATTTCGAGGTATTGAAAGACCTGGGGGTTTGTGAAGTTGTTCTTCCAGAGTTCGAGGCGAGCCTTGAAATGACGCGCCAGTCCCTGCTCCGTCTCGGGCTGCCGCCGACGGAAGTTCAACGTCACACCGATACCATTCGACAGGAACTCTATGCCGGTTTATTCAACCAGAGCGACGATTATCGAGTGCTGTCTCAACTCCGTGGCGCGGAGCAACAGTTCGATTTACAATGGGTCCGTTTTGCTCCGGATAGCTCAATGGCCCATCGATTGATCGGTGAAAGCGAAATACGCAAGAAAACGGGTGCATCCGTCGTCGGTGTTGTACGGAAAGGACAGTTAAGCGCCAATCCGGATGCCGACTTTGTGTTGATGCCTGAGGACCTGGTTGCCATCATTGGAAGCGACAGCGACAGGGAGGCTTTTCTTATTATGGCGTCATCTTCCCATCGTAATAAGGATTGAAAACCGCTTGCCGGGATCGGGAGGAAAGCTCCTTTCTCCACAATGCCTTTGGGAATCAGCTATTCCGGCACGCAGGACGCCCCAATGAAGAAACTCGTTTTCCTTCCCACGGACTTGATGTTTGTCCGCTTAGAAAAGGACCCAAAGAGCGGACAGAAAAAACATCGGAAGTTCCTGACAGGCGGGATTCGTGACGGATGCTTGTCAGTGAGATATCACCACGAAACCGACCCCCCTCTTTACCTATGGGGTGCACAGCCAGAGCACCGGGACCATCTAACAAAACTGTTGCGGTAGATTTCACGGGTGATATAACAACCGTAATCGTGCTTGTTATTGCCGCCGGCAACCCATCTCCAGGGAGGTCCGATGAAATCCGCCTATCCGGATTACCCGCCATTGATCAAAGAGGTCCGACGGCCGCTTTCCATCAGCCGGGAGGATCCGGTCTGGGTATTGGGTGTGAGCCATGCCGCGGTCGACCGCAGGGAGAATGACCGAGCCAAGCCGTCTAAGCCGGCCCGGGCGCAGTTACACATGCTTTCTTTGAGAAGATGCGAGAGGCAGGAATGCCGGATCTCGCGGAGATTTTCTGTGGCTGATGATAAAGCGAAATCCGACCTGCGCCCGAAATCTACCTCTCTACAACTTGGAGTCCGCTTGACGCCCAAACCTTCTATTCTGTAGAGAAATGGGAGACACTTCAGTGTTAAGAAGGTATTTACACGACATATTTAACACCGGGAAAAGGGGTGACGCCCGAGAGGAAAGCTATTACGAGACGCTCTCGGTTTTGCTCAGAGAGATGGCACCTTCAAGAGAAAGATCCAAATTCCATATCACCACGATGCCAAAGAGCACTGAGGGTGGCAACCCTGATTTTCGGGTATGGGACGGAAAACAACACATCGTCGGCTACATAGAAGCCAAGGCTCCAACGGTTGATCACTTGGATTCTATAGAAGATTCCGAGCAATTGAAGAGATATCGACACACATTCCCCAATTTGATCCTGACCAACTTTTTTGAATTCCGGCTGTACCGTAACGGTGAACGGATTCTTAAGACATTTATTGCCAGGTCGTTTATAGCCCACACCCTTAAAACTATGCCGTCGCTTGAAAATGAATGCGAATTCCAAAAACTTCTGGAGATCTTCTTTTCTTTTTCCCTTCCCAAGGCGTATACCGCCAAAGCTCTGGCCGTTGAACTGGCAAAGCGCACCAGCTTCTTACGCGACGAAGTCATCGGTAAAGAATTATACAACGGGAAATCGCAGCGCAATTTCATACATGGCTTTTTCGAAGCATTTCAAAAATACCTTATCCGAGGGCTGGATAGAGAAGATTTCGCAGATCTGTACTCTCAAACCATTACTTATGGCCTATTCGCGGCCCGCATGCGGGCAGAGGGGGGCTTTAACCGCAAGCTCGCCTACGCTCACATTCCTCCAACCATAGGCATACTCAGGGATGTCTTCCGGTTTATCTCTTTTGAAGACCCGCCGCCCCAAATGGAATGGATCATAGACGACATTGCCGAGGTTTTGTCCGTGGCGGATGTAAACAAGCTCCTGCAGCAATATTTCCACGAAGGCAAAGGCAAGGACCCCATCATTCACTTCTACGAAACCTTTCTGTCGGAATATGATCCCAAAACAAGGGAAAGACGGGGCGTCTATTACACCCCGGAGGCGGTCGTAACATACATTGTGCGGTCTTTGCACCATATCCTGAAGGACCGGTTTAACAAATCAGACGGCATGGCAAGCGAGTCAGTGACGGTTTTGGATCCGGCCTCCGGCACCCTGACATTTTTGGCCGAGACCGCCAAACTGGCCATGAACGAGTTTGTCCGGAAGTATGGCGAGGGCCACAAAGAAGGCTTCATCAAGGAGCACATCCTGAAAAACTATTACGCATTTGAGCTCATGATGGCCCCATACGCGGTGGGACACCTGAAGATGGCCTTCCTACTAGAGGAACTGGGATACCGACTCCACGACGATGACCGCTTCAAGCTATACCTGACCAACACCCTCGAAATGGAAGAGCTTGAACAGACAAGTTTTCCCGGCATGGCCTCGCTTTCCCAAGAATCCCATGCGGCCGGAAGGATCAAGAAAGAGCAACCGATCCTGGCCATTATGGGGAATCCGCCCTATTCAGGGCATTCGGCCAACCAGGGAAAGTGGATCGATGATCTACTGAAAAAGGGCTACGCACATGAAAACGGCATCAGGGATGGCGGATACTATCAGGTGGACGGCAAACCGTTGGGAGAAAGAAATCCCAAATGGCTGCAGGATGATTACGTGAAATTCATCCGGTTTTCCCAGTGGAAGATCGACCAGGCAGGCATTGGGGTTCTGGGTTTTGTTACCAACCACAGCTATCTTGACAATCCCACCTTTCGAGGCATGCGCCGGTCCCTGATGAGCAGTTTCGATGAACTGTACGTCCTTGACCTTCATGGTAATTCATTGAAAAAAGAAACCTGCCCGGACGGCTCCAAAGACGAGAATGTCTTTGATATTAGACAGGGCGTGGCCATCGCTCTGTTCATCAAGACCGGGAATAAAGACAGAGCACGCAAAATCTATCATTCCGATCTCTGGGGTTTACGAGGACAAAAGTATGGTTGGCTTGAATCCCATGATCTTGAAAACACGGAATGGAATGAAATTTCTCCGAAATCGGAGTCCTATCTGTTCATACCAAGGGATGAGAAGCTTTACAGACAATATGAACAGTGGCCGAAGGTGACGGATATTTTTCCAATGAATAGCGTGGGAATTGTTACTGCCAGAGATAAGCTAACGATAAAGTATGAACCAAATGATGTTTGGATAACGGTCCTCAACTTTTCTAAGATGGATGTCGAGCTGGCGAGAGTGGCCTACCAATTGGGCAAAGATGTCAGAGATTGGAAAGTCGATCTAGCGCAAAAGGACCTGTTGGAAGGAGTCCCGAAGAGAGACAAAATTGTTGCGATGTTGTATCGCCCATTCGACATCCGTTATACTTATTACACAGGAAAAACAAAGGGGTTTCACTGCATGCCTCGCAGAGAAATAATGAGGCATATGATTGAAGATAATATTGGGCTAATCCTGCCTAAAAGAGTAGAAACGCAACTTCCATGGACTCACGTTTTATGCACAAATGTTATAATTGACCATGTGGTGGTGTCCCTGAAGACAATAGACTATCTGTTTCCTTTATATTGCTTCCCCGACACGGAAAATCACAATCTTTTCAGTGCCCAAGATCGAGCCAAAGACAAGCAACCCAATATCGACATCGGAATCTTTGAAAAATTGTCAAAAAACTATCCTGATGCTCCTACTCCCGAGATGATTTTTTACTACATCTATGCCATATTATATGCGGAAACCTACCGGGAAAAATACGTCGAATTTCTCAAGATGGATTTCCCTCGAATCCCTTTTACCAAAGATTATGAATTGTTTGGCGAGATGGCGGAATACGGCGGGCATCTTGCCGACCTCCATTTAATGAAGTCTCCAGATCTCGATTCCCCCATTGCCAAATTTCAAGGCTCCGGAGATGATCGAGTGGACAAACTCCACTATGATGAAAAAGATAATCGCGTTTACATTAACAAAAGCCAATACTTCGAAAATGTTCCGGAAAAACTCTGGGAATATCATATCGGGGGCTATCAGGTCTGCAGCAAATGGCTGAAAGACAGAAAAGACAGAGTCCTGTCGCTGAACGATGTTAAGCAGTACTGCAAAATCGTGACAGCCATAGAAAAGACCATAAAGATTCAAAGATCTATTGATGATGTATTCCGTAATATAGAAAAAACACTATAAGGTCCCGTTCGACCTGACGACTTTCAACTGTGTGCCTTTACTGGGACATCGGACGCATGATTGAAGAGCGCCAGAAAAGCGCAGGCTGGGGCGCGGGCGTCACCCCCCGGCTGTCGCGAGAATTGAAGAACGAACTGCCGGAGCTGAAAGGTTTTTCCGAACGGAATATCGGCCTCATGATTGCACTTGCCTGTGCGTATCCTGATCCGGAATCAATTTTGCAACCACCTGATGCAAAATTACCGGCGTCAAATATCGACTCGCCCCATTATTTGAATTTCGGCAATATCGTCTGGCCGATATTCGACCGGATCAAAGCGTCGATGTTGCACTCCCGCACCCTTTCCGCCCTCCGTGACGCCCTGCTTCCGAAACTTCTCTCCGGTGGGTTGCGTCTGCCGGACGCCGAGCGGATAGCTGCGAGGTGTTTATGAGCGAAAACCAGCAATTCCTGCTCTATACCGCCCCGGACGGTGCGGTGAAGGTGGAAGTTTTTTTGAAGGACGAGATGGTCTGGCTGACGCAAAAGGCCCTGGCGGAGCTGTTCGGAGTGAAGGTGCCTGCGGTAAACAAGCATCTCAAGAACATTTTCGATTCCGGAGAGTTGAGTCGGGAGGCAACCATTTCCAAAATGGAAATAGTTCGATCGGAAGGCGGGCGGGAGGTCCTCCGGGACATCGAATTCTATAGTCTCGACGCCATCATCGCCGTCGGTTACCGGGTCAACGGCTATCAGGCCACCAAGTTTCGTATCTGGGCCACGAAGACGCTTCGGGAGTTCATCATCAAGGACTTGCGGGAGGCCAGTCAACGAGGGCGAGGAACTGGGGCTGACGGACGACGAGGTGGCGTTCTATGACGCACTGGAAGTCAACGATAGCGCCGTGTCCGTGCTGGGGGATGAAACACTGCGCACCATCGCCCAAGAACTGGTGCGGGCCGTTCGCAGCAGTATCACCATTGACTGGACGGTCCGCGAAAATGTCCGTGCCCAGATGCGGGTGATCATCAAGCGCATTCTCCGAAAATACGGCTACCCTCCGGATAAGCAGGCTCGCGCTACGGAGCTCGTCTTGGAACAGGCGGAAGTCCTTTGTAAGGACTGGACGGAAAAAGCATGATGACCCAGCGGGCGAAAGATCGGATTGAATGCCTTGGAGGAGGCCTAAACGCCCGATGGCAAAAGACCCCCAAGTGGCAATCGGGTAATATCAAATGAAATGGGTTGCGGATTGGGCAACGATAAAATAATGCCCAATTAGGTAAATTGGAGCGCAATTGAGTTGTTGCTTTTTTTGCAGCAGTCCATGAAAAAGAGCCGCATATAGGTTGACATCCTCTCATTTGGCCGGTACGCAACCTTTCAATTGGTCGAAGGCCCGGCTTTCGAATGGATGCAATGGCTGAGCAGATCCTATACCCGCGATTTGCACGCAGCCGCCTGGAAGAGGCGCTGCAGGACACCCCGGTGGTGTCGGTCCATGGGCCGCGCCAGTGCGGCAAAACCTACGCCGCAAGGCGCTGATTCAACGCCTGGTGAAGGCCGGTATTTGCAATGACAAACGATACAGCGATGAATCCGTATTTGACGGATGTCTGTTGAAACAACACCTCACGGGGGTCGGACAGCAAAATCATGGTAATCGCACGCAACGCACCCTGCCCCTGCGGTAGCGGGAAAAAATACAAAAAATGTTGTTTGGGTAAAGAAGCCGGACCTTCTCAAGCATTGTACTATCGGCGATTGTCAGAGGCATATGATCGCCTCACGGACAGTTTGCTTGCCCACGCCACCCGGACCTTTGGAGAGGAAGCCGTTGCCGAGGCGATGGACGAGTTTTTGCTGTGGCCCGGTCCGGAAGACGAAATCGGCGAGGACATGTTCGAGCGAGTCGAACCCCTGTTCTGGCCCTGGTTTTTGTTCAACCGGGAGTACGATTCCACTGAAACCGAAGTGGAGCTTTCGGGGCCGGAGGGCCGAACCGTGGCCGAACTGTATGCCGAAGCGCGAGGCAGCAAACTCGATCCGCTGGAGAGGTGTCTGATCGAAAGCGTCAACCGAAAACCATACAGTTTCTGGCAAGTGCTCAAGGTTGACAAAGGAAAGGGCATGGAGCTGCAGGACGTTTTAAAAGGCTCCCGTCTCGAGGTCCAGGAACGCACTGGATCAGAATACGTACAACCGGGCGATCTAGGTTTTGGTCGTGCGGTGTCGGTAGACGGCGTGGGAATGATCATCGGGCTTGGTCCGGTTGTTATTCCTCCGAGCCACAAACCGGATATCATTCAATTGAGAAAACAACTGCGTCATGGTCGATCCGCTGTGACGGACGACACCTTGCATGAATGGGACGCAGAAATCCGGGACCTGTATTTTGACATCGACCATGCTTTGAATTCCATGCCGCAATTCTGCAATACCGACGGACATCCGATGGAATTTCACCGGCTGATTTATGAAGTGTCCTCGGCCGACGAGGCTTTTGAGAAGCTCGGTGGTCTGTGCGTTACCATGGAGCTCGACGAACTACGGGCTGATGCAAAACGAGATAACACCGGCCGGATTATTCGGGTTGAAATTCCATGGGACCGTCATGGTCACAAGGCAAGCCCCGGAATGTCCAATACGGTATTGGGCCGCATTGTAATCGATGGCCGTCGATTGAGCGCGGAAGTCAACTCAGCGGAGCGGGCGGAGACATTACGCCGTGAGATCGATGTCAGACTGGGTGACGGCACCCGATTTAAGCTTGATGAGATTCAGGATCCGGATTCGATGATGCGTAGAAGCGCATCCGGAACTGCCGCAAAGAAGAAATCAAAGGAACATGAAGAACTTATGCAGCACCCTGAAGTTCAGGAGCAGCTGGCGGAAATCATCAGCCGACACTGGGAGAGCTGGGTGGATCAAAGCATTCCGGCCCTGGGCGGGGAATCTCCAAGAGATGCCGTAAAAACCGCTGACGGGCGTGAAGCCGTTGAAGCGCTCCTGCAGGACGCCGAGAGGGGGCTGGGGCTCGACCCCTTGACAAGGGAAGCCAACCGCAAAGGCGCGCAATGGGTAAGAGAATTTCTCGGTTTGAACCGGCGGTAAGGGATCGATAAAGACAAAACCAATACAACCGAGTCCAAAGGAGAGGCGATTTCGTCCCGTATCCATCGCTGGACGGCGAATGGGCGTTGGATCCCCGCCTGAAGAGACAGACCTATTGGCTCAACCAACGCCAGATGACCGGGCTGTTTGAAAAGGACACGGACATTATCGGCTTGCACATCCGCAACATCTACAAAGAAGGCGACTTGCCCCGGAAGGGAACTACCGGGGAATCCTCGGTGGTTCAAGATGAAGGGGAGCGACAGGTTCGCCGCAAGGTCAACTTCTGAAATTTCAAACACCTCCGATCAGCAACCGGAATGAAAAATGGTCCTAACTCCAAAATTCAAAATCACCAACCGGATCGCCTCCGGACTCACCCGCATCGAGCGGGCACGGGGATTTCTGGAGGCGGCGACTTTGTCCGACGCCTGGGTGAGGGAGATGGGACGTCGAGCGCAGATCCTTGAAGCCCATCACACTATGCACATCGAGGGAACGCGCCTAACCTTGGACCAAGCGGAGCAACTCCTGGAAGGCAAGCCAGCCCCCGAGGCCGATCCCGATGATGCACGGGAACTGCTGAGCTACAACAGGGCCTTTGAGTTCGTTTCCGATCAACCCTCCTCCATCAGCCGCTTGCGGCGTGCAAGTTCGGCCTCACTGGGGACATCGAGGGCGAACGATCCCGTCTTGACTTCTCCCGCGCGCCTATAAGAGGCAACAATGACCCCGGTGGTTGAATTCTTGCTCTCAAGTAGCTCGAAACCAACCGGAATTGTGCCTTCGGCAAACAGACGCTTGCCCCTGCCGAGTGTGATGGGGAATATTTTCAGCCAGAGCTCGTCAACCAGATCGTGCTTCAAAAGCGTTTGAATGAAATTGCCGCTGCCATGAACCTGCATTTCGGGCCCGTCCTGCTCCTTCAGTTTCTTAACTTCCTTAGGGATATCCCCCTTGATGAGCTCGGAATTGCTCCAGTCAAGCTTCTTCAGCGTCTTTGACGCTACATATTTTTTCGCGTTGTTAATCCCGGCCGCAATGGGATCTTCATCGGTTTTCACATACGGCCAGTGCGCTGCAAATATCTCATATGTCCTTCTGCCCAGCAATAAATCAAAAGGATGACCCATTTGCCCGTCCATCACTTTGCCGAGGAAGTCATCAAAGTAGGGAAAGACCCACCCACCGTGCCTGAATCCGCCGGTTGGATCTTCCTCCGGCCCGCCTGGAGCCTGCATCACGCCATCAAGGGTTATGAACGACAGAACGACCAGTTTTCGCATATTATCCTCCCTCGCAAGCCCGCTGATGGGGTGCAATGTCGAATTTCCTCATTTTGAGGAGCGTTTCGGTCACTAGAGCCGGCTTCTGCGCCCGCCCCCTCTGTGCCGACTCACAAAACTTTCATTTCCGCGGCTAACAGCAGTATCCAGAATTTTTGTGCGCCAACTCCTACTTTGGCTATGGGGTTTCAATTACGCGATAGAACTGATCTACGATCGTGCCCCCTGTAGCACCCATGACAGGCTCCAGTAGCTTCAAATACTCCTCGTCTTTGTCTGCTTCAGCATCGATTCGTTCGTAGTCGGCCAGCGAAGCATAACGTGTCTGAATTGTCGCCCGACCTCTCTCTCCTGCCAAATTGTACATGAGCTCCACTGAAACTTCGGGATATTTCTTTTCCACGTGTGCCTTGGCTTTGAGAAGCGCCTCGAAAAATTCTGAATAATTCTCGCTGTAACCGATTTCCCTCCGATGTATTATCATTCGATCCTCCTGAAGCTACTTATGGCATAAAAAAACCATGAAATTAATATGTTACATTAAAATATCAATTAATTACAGCCAGATGGCGTTAATCACATTTTGATGTGGATCTCTAAGAAATGAACACCAAGACAATGCCATTACGCAATAACACACTCGAATCTCATATTTATGCAAACGATGCTAATGCTGTCGTAGACCAACAGCAACATGGTATGTTTCTTACTCTTTAGGCCGAGCTTTGTTTAACTGCCAGATACAGATCTATTGTTCTTTCTCTCTTGGCAAACACCACTCTTCCCTGATTTTGCAGAGTCGTTCGAGCATGTCTTCGTATTCTTTATTAATGGCCGATCTTTCCTTCAGGTCGAGAAGGTGGATCATGTATCCATGAGGACCGGGCATTATGACAAAAGGATAGAAGCCTTCAACATCCATGCCATAACCAGCGAAACTTATACTGGGAGGTTTCCCGCCTATGTCTTCGTTGGACACATTGGGGGCGTAGTACATGACGTGTGGATTGTTGGAGGTGGCGACTTTGTCGCTTTCTTCCGGGTTTACGTACGTCCTCAGTATTGGAGACACCATGTATGAAACGCCTGCTCGTTCCGGCGCCTTATAATATTTTTTTTTGTAGCGGTCCTTTATGATTTTCTTTAGTTCGTCGGGAGGGGTCCCTTTGGCCTGCATTTCCGCCGCGTCGAAGAAGACCCGCATCTGTTCCTTGGCGCCTGCCGCATCAAAGGAAACCGGGTAGAGAATATCGTCTCTGTATTCCGCTAAAGGCCAGGACCCCCTGAACGCATCATCGCCGGTTCGAGCAACAAAGGCGTGGAATCCGTTGGAGCCTTTGCGGGCCATTTCAAAGCCCTTCTCGGGATCGAAAACATATACGGTGGCGTTTTCCCTAAGGTGCGGCGGAAGGGCGCTCAGCGCCAGCTGAATTTCCAGGTCCCGGGGCAACGGTTCGATTTTATTCACCCCCATACGAGCCGGTTTGTTTTCCGGGCTTGCGGCAGTGCCGAATGCCATTGCCGCCAGCGCAATCATCAGAATGGTCGCTTTTATTGACAGTGTTTTTCCTATTTTCATCGCTTCATCTCCCTTCGCAGATTTCTTTCAGCCTGGCGAGCGCCTTCGGCCAGGCTCTATTCATGTATTCTTCAAACTCCGGGGCAGCATCCACATCGACTTTCAATTCGGTTGCGCCATCGCGCTCTTCGAAGGTGTAATTTTCAAAGGCGGGCGCCCAGGCCTTGCTTTCCGGAGTTTGCGTATCCTCAACGCCGTCCTTGATGATACCCAGATGCTTGATCGAGATGAATTCAAACGGTTTATTCTCAGCGATAATGGAAGACATGCCCTCGCCTTCGGGTGTCAGAAACCTGATTTTTTCGCCTTTGTTCCAGGAGCCCTCGAAATAGGAGCCCTTGGCGAACGCTTCGGTCCAGAGCGTAAAGGTCTCCGGGTCCAGCATCGCTTTCCAGACCTTCTCCTTCCGTGAATGGATGATGATTGAAAAATGCAACCTGTTCATGTTCCGCTCCTTTCCGGCTCATTCCCTCTTTCCGAACGCCGCCGCTCACTATCGAGGATCATTCCGGTCAAATCTTCAGCGGGACGGATCTCGAAGGGACCCGCCTTTACCCCCGGATGCTTTGACATGAGCTGGATGGCGTGGTTAAGGTCCCTGGCTTCGAGAATCAGAATTCCGCCAAGCTGTTCTTTGGTCTCGGCATAAGGACCCTCGGTAATCGACACCTTGCCGTTCTTCCATTGCAGCGTGACGGCGTTCCGGGAGCTTTGCAGCGCTTCGCCGCCGATGAAGCGGCCTTCCTTGCGAAGCACGTCGTCGTAGGCAAAACACGTATCGATGAAATCGTTTCGCCCGCTCGCGGACATGGTTTCCCATTTTTTCTCTTCGATGTAGCCAAGGCATACGTATTTCATGGCTCCCTCCCTTTGATCTTCTGCGAATCCCGATTTGTTACTTTCTGAATGGTGTCAGAGACCAAAATCCGATCTTTCGGTGGAAATATTTCCAGGAGGACATGTCATTTCAATATACTCCCGCCCTCACACGAATTATATAAGGTGAATCACCGATTTTCGGGGAAAAGGCTGTATCCGGCCGGAATGCGTAATTGACAGAAAATGACCGCTGACCTACAAGGAGCGTATATGATTACGGTTCTTGTCATCCAATAGAAGTCATGGCAAAAGGGGGGACGTGGCAAAAGGGGGGACGGTGGTGATTTTGTGCGTTTCTCTGCTTCATCATCTATTGGTTCGTTGAAGAAGGTTTGGCGCAAGGGCGGAAGCCGGAATTGACCATAGGCGGTTTGTTAGGAAGCGTCGGCGGGTGGGGCGTTTTGAAATCCATTATGATTTCAACCGGGTGATTACCCGTGTGGCCGAATCGATGGGTATGACTCCCAAGGAAGTGACGGCATTCAGTAAGTCGCCGCAAACCGTCAAAGCTCGGGCGCTCTTATGCTATTGGGCGTATCGAAAGCATGGATGACCTCCACCGAGATTGCCGGGAGGCTCAAGATCACTCAACCGGCGGCAAGTCGCTTATCGAAACGGGGTGAACAAATCGAAAAAGAATATCGATTTAATTTGATTGGAGAATAAGGTATAAAAGCATGGACGTCCCCATATTTCCTATGGATGTCCCCATATTTCCCCGATTTGATCGCAGCCGGAGAGCTTTTCATGGTAAGGCTCTGGAATAAATGAACGGAATTAGTACGTTGATAATTGGGTGGAACTGCTCGCTGATTCAGCCGGAATGCCCGATCAAAATCGCACTCCATATATAATCCGGCGCATGGAGCACTTGGTGCAGACAAAAATCAAACCGTTTGTAGGAAAATGGTCCATTCTTGAGATGGAGGCATGGGACCGGGAATACGTGAACATGGAGGTTCCAGGGTATTTCAGTTTCAACAAGGACGGCAGGGGAAGTTTTCAGTTTGGGTTGGTACGGGGGGAAATGGACTGCCGGCTGGAAAACGTGGGCGGAAAGGCACGGATCGAATTTTCCTGGGAGGGACAAGACGAACTGGACCCCGTAAATGGAAGGGGATGGGCCGTGATTGAAGATGAAGAACTGCGCGGTCGGATCTTCCTCCACCTGGGAGACGATTCCGGGTTTCGAGCGACAAGATCATAAAGGGGCAAGCTTCCATGAGCGAATACCAATATTACGAATTTCTAGCCATCGACCAGCCGCTGACAGAGGTCGAGATGGCCGCCCTGCGCGGGATTTCCTCCAGGGCCCACATTACGCCCGTAAGCTTCACCAATGAGTACCATTGGGGTGATTTGAAGGCGAATCCGATTCACTTGATGGAACGGTTCTTTGATGCCCATGTCTATGTCGCCAACTGGATGACTGCCATTTTCATGGCGCGACTGCCCATCGAGGCGTTGTCCAACGAGACGGTCGGGGCCATGGCGGAAAGTTTCGTAGTGAATTTCAAAGAGACAAAGAATCATTGGATCATCACCTGGCGTCTCGATGATTCCCAAGACTACGACCGGTTTGGCATGGAAGACGGCCGGGGCTGGATGGCGCGCCTGGCCCCGATACGGGAAGAGTTGCTGCGGGGGGATCTTCGCAGTCTCTATATCGGTTGGTTGGCGGCAGTGACCATGGAAATGGTGGACGACGATGAAATGGAGCCGATCTCCGTGAACGGGCTGGGGAGCCTGACTTCGGCTCAAAAGGCCCTTGTGGGGTTTTTGGAAGTGGACGAAGACCTGCTGGCAGGCGCCGGCATGGGCAGTCCGGATCCGCAAGCCGACGGGGTATCCCAAAAGGAAATGGATGCATGGTTCGGCGGCCTGCCCGGGGACGAGGTGACGGCCATCCTCAAACAGCTTCTGGAGGGCAAAGGCTCGCTGGCCGAACGGACCCTCAAGAACCGATTCGCGGCATGGCGGCGGGGTTTGAGGGGGGGCGGAATCGAAGCGCCCCGACACACTGTGGGAGAACTGCGTGAGAATGCCGAGAAGGCTGAAAAGATCCGGCTGGAAAAGCAAAGGCGAGAAGAGATGCAGCGGGAGGCCAAGCGCCGAAAGGAACGCGAGGCGTATCTCAAAAGCCTATCCAAAGATTATTCCGAAGCATGGAAATCGGTTCGGACGACCGTACAACGGGGATCGGGTTTGGCTTATGACGAGGCCTGCCGCGCCCTCGTCGATCTTTCCCAAGCCTATTCCCTTCACGCGAGCGGAAAGCGCTTCCAAGAGGAATTGGAGAGATTCATGGCGGATCATCTACGCCGCAAGGCGCTGATTCAACGCCTGGTGAAGGCCGGTATTTGGAATGACAAATGATACAGCGATGAATCCGTATTTGTGTGATCGTCAGGGGCATCGAAAGACGGAAGATATTCCGGTCCGATTATGATCGGTTGAATTTCATGAACCGGCTCTCGGAATTGGTCCCCGAAACGAAAACCGATTGTTTCGCCGGCGCGATTCTAGAAAAGCAGGTCCATTTCTTATTGAGAACGGGGGCGGTTCCAGTGTCCATGAGCCGACTTCTCACCGGATATGCGGGGTGGTTCAACAGGAAATATCGGAGGCATGGACCACTTTTTCAGCATCGCTACAAATCGATTTTGTGCCGGGAAAGACTACGAGTTGAAAGCCCGCGGGTATGATTTCAACCGGGTGATTTTCCGTGTGGCCGAGTCGATGGGTATGACCCCCAAGAAAGTGACGGCGTTCGGTAAATCGCCGTCAACCGGTCGGAGCATTCCGTCCGGCGCACCGCCACCTACGACATCATCTTCCTCGTCTGACCCTTTCCCCTGATGCTGCTCCCCTGTGCGAAGGTTCCCTTACAACCATTCGATGCGGCGATTGACAAAGTGATTACGACGTAAGGAGCCCAACAAGTTGTTGTACCGATAGCGCGAAAGTTCGAATCGCATTCATCGACCTTCGCACCTTCGCATCCCGGCGGTACGAGCCCCGCTCCGGTAGGTATCCCATGAACCGGAAACCACCCGATTGGAGCAGGGAACGTGAGCCTTCTCAATCTCATGATGCAACAACCCGCCGGAGGATCGGTCCCGGCCGATACTAGCAACCCGGCGGTCGTTGTCTCCAGGCCGGAGACAACGGGAGTACAAGAGCGCAAAGATCCGTCAGAGATCGTCGATTCCGAAGTCACAGCCTTCAATGCGGCCACGAACCTGGACTCCTGGGAAACGACAAGCCTCGTTACTTGCGCGTGACGTGAACATCGAGGGCGTCTGCTACCGCCGTCCGGACCCGGAATACTACGCATGGCTCCGACACAAGATGACTCTGGCCAAGAAGACACTGGGATCGGAATGACTCGATCTTACCGCCATTCGGAGCCTCGACTCCAGGACCTATCCTGCGCCGGCGATTGCCCCCGTGCCGCAGGACCGCCCGGATCCCACTTCAAGCTCCCGTCCATGAAAAAAAGCCACATATAGGTTGACATCCTCTCATCTAGCCGGTATGCAACCTTTCATTGGGCCGATACCAAACCTTTCAATTGGCCGATGGCCTGGCTTTCGAATGGATGCAACGGCTGAGCGGATCCTATACCCCCGATTTGCACGCAGCCGCCTGGAAGAGGCGCTGCAGGACACCCCGGTGGTGTTGGTCCATGGGCCGCGCCAGTGCGGCAAAACCACCTTGGCCCGTATGGTCGGCGATGCTGCGGGGTACGAATACATTACCTTTGATGACGATGTTCAACTGGCTGCGGCCCAGGCCGATCCGGTGGGGTTTGTGGCTTCCCTGCCGGAAAGAACCGTCCTGGATGAGGTCCAGCGTGTCCCGACCCTGTTTCTCGCTTTGAAATCGGCTGTTGACCGAGACCGCCGGTCGGGGCGCCATATCCTGACCGGTTCATCCAATGTGTTGCTGGTTCCCAAATTGGCGGATTCACTGGCGGGACGCATGGAGATCCAACGGCTGCACCCGCTGTCACAGGATGAGCTTGGGGGGAAAGCTTCCCGTTTTATTGACGAGCTGTTTGCCGCAAAGTTCAGGAGCCGCCGTTTAGAGCGCCTTGGGCCAGAGTTGGCAGAGCGGATTTGCGCAGGCGGCTATCCGACCGCACTTTCGCGCTCCACGCCGAAACGACGCGCGGCATGGTACCGTGACTATATCGAAACGCTGGTGCAGCGCGATGTCCGTGATCTGACACGCATCAGCTCTTTGGGAGCAATACCACGACTCCTTCAGCTTGCTGCCGGGCAAACCGCACGATTGGTCAATGTGGCCGAAATGGCGTCGGCCTTTCAGTTGAGTCGCCCGACCATTCGTGACTATGTGGTGCTGCTTGAAAGGATCTTCCTGTTGGAACATTTGCCTCCGTGGCACAGCAACCGACTGAGCCGCCTTATCAAGACGCCCAAATTGCATATGGGCGATACCGGTCTTGCCGCGGCCCTGCTCGGTGTTGACGCCTCAGCGCTTCTCAAAGACCGTAGTATGCTGGGCCGGTTGCTGGAGACGTTTGTCTTTCAGGAGCTAAGGCGACAAGCAAGCTGGAACGAAACACCGGTTCAATTCCATCATTTTCGGGACAAGGATGGGGTAGAGGTGGATATGGTGCTGGAGCAAGCTGGAAAAATAACAGGCGTCGAGGTAAAAGCCGCCGCTACGGTGATGGAAAAAGATTTTCGGGGGTTGAAAAAGCTACGGGAAACGACTGGAGAGCGATTTGCCGCCGGCGTTGTGATGTATGATGGGGGAAATATTGCCGGATTCGGCGAGAACCTGTATGCGATTCCGATCCGCGCACTTTGGGAAATGAAATGATTGTGGCGGATATCGGTCGCAATGTGTGCTTGTTCACAGCCTGTGAGGGCTTGTCGACCGGTTTCCGGCCGGCAATAACGCCCTAGTAGACATCACGCTGATGATCGCGGAAAGCAATCCCGCGGATAAGGAAACCATGGTTAAACTGATCGTCAATCTGATCAACTCCCGGAATTAGATGATTGGCGAACTGCCATATCGAGCTGTGATAAGCTGTGACATACGCTATGACATGGGGAGCCGGAACCAAGCAAACCTGAAATGTGAATCAATGCCGCTTCCGCCTCGTCGGGAGCAGCCTGATCTTTGATAACACATTGATATTGAAGGTTTTCTGTTAATAGCCGGAGAACGAGAACGGTTATGAAGAGGGTTGCACACGGGGAGCCGGTTCAACCTAAGAGGACGGTATTGAATTCTGATAAGCCTCCTCGCCCCCCGGTTTCTTGAGGATCCCGCGCCAAAGCCCGTTGGCAGCACGACTATACCCAAGAGAAGATCGCAGTCCGTCTTGGGCTTCATTACTCTGCCGTGAGCTGGATCGAGCCTTCGGAACGGGCGGCGACCGAATCGCCGTCGGTCAATTTGTCGGGCGGATAAACGATCACCGCTTCCCCTTGCGACAGTCCGGAAAGCACCTCGGCCGCGATACCATTGTTGCGGTCGATTCCAACTTTTCGCAGACGAGCTCTGTTATCCTCCACGACAAAGGTCATCCAGTCGTTGCCGCGCCGAAAAAGCGCTCCGGTCGGAACCTGCAGAACATCGTCGCCGCGCCAGATGACGATGCGCCCCTCGACGCGAAAACGGTCGCCGAGTTCGCGGCCGGGCGGCGGAGAATCCAGAATATCGACTCGCACCTTGACGCGCTGTTCCTCGACGCCGAGCGCCGATACTTTCGTAAAGCCGCCCCGTTCCACAAGACTCACCCGTCCGCGCAAAGGCGTTTCGTCGCCCCATTGCTCGATCGATACCTCCGCGCCCGGCTCGACCGCCACGGCGTCACTGGAGAGCAACTCGATTTCCGTTTCGAGGTCCCGCGGATCGCCGATCTCCATGATGGGCGCGCCAGCCGCGATGACACGGGCATTCTCTTCGTAAACGTTGAGGACGTACCCATCGATCGGGGCAATGATACGGATCGAGCCGGATCCGTCCGCTTCGGAGGATGTGGCCTGTTGGAGCCTGGCGCGCGCTTGCACGACTTCGAACTCGGCCGCGCGCAGGGCAAACTCGGCGGAGTTGAGGTCACGCGTGAGGATTGCAACCTTGTTGTCGGCGGCGTCCCATTCCTGCCGGGCGATGGCGCCTTGGTGAAATAGTGCATCGAGGCGTGCAAAGTCTTTCTTTGAGAGCTCGAGCGCGGCCTTGGCGCGTCCTACTTCGGACCGGCGTTGCATTCCGGTCGCCTCTGTGGATTGCACGCGCGCCTCCGCCTCGGCGCGCGTTCGCGGATCCAGAAACCCGGAAGCTTCAGCCTGAATGGTCGCCAGAACCGTCTGGCCGGCCCGGATCGGAGCGCCGGCGCGAAGCTCCACACGGTGGAGATATCCGCCGACGGGCGGCGAGATTACATAGCGATGGCGGATGCGCGTTTTGCCTTCTTCGAGGACGCTGACCGTGAGTGGTCCCCGCGTGACCGAGGCGGTCTCCACTTGGATCGGCTTGGGCCATAACCCCGCGACGACAGCGGAAAGGAACAAGGCGAGGAACACGTATAAAAGGAATCTTCGCCAAAGACCACGGTTGGCCCGACGCGGCTTGGATTCACGACTGTTCATGGATGCTTGCCTGTCTGAGTTCATCATTCCCTGGCCTTAAGGACTCCAAGTAGGTCAAGTTTGCGTATGCGCCGGCTGACGACGGCGAAAGATAATCCCGAGGAAAGCAGAACGATCAACACGGAAGTGGCGTACGTCCGTGAAGTCAGAATCAACGGGAATCGTATCGTTTCCGTGCCGGAGACTTCCAGGATCCATTTCGCCAACCGGGCGCCCAACAGGAGCCCGAATGGGATCGCGATGATGGTAAGCAGGACAAGCTCGCCGATCAACACAGCGGCGACCTCGCGGTTCGTGAAACCGACAACGCGCAATGTGGCGAGATCGCGGCTGCGTTCCGAGAGCGCGATGCGCGCGCCGTTGTAAACTACGCCGAACGCCACGATGACAGCAAAACTGAAGTAGATTGCCTGAATCGTACCCATCATCTCGGCCAGCGTCTCATCGAAGCCGGCGCGCAAGGCTTCGGTGATCGTGAGCGCCCCGATTCGGGATGACCTTTTCACCTCGGCGAGAAAGTCGTCCCAACGGGCCCGATCGACCGACAAATGCGCCCCGTTGATCGTGCCGCCTTCGCGCATCAGGCGGCGCAGGGCGTTGATCTCCATGTAGGCGCCGACCCCGGAGAAATCGGTGATCGTGCCGGTCAGGGGCGCCTCGATCACGGGCCGCCGACCTTCCTGCACCTCGATGCGAAGACTGTCACCCGGGGTCGCGTCGAGTACCTTCGCCAGCTCTTCGGAAAGCAGGAGGCCCGTGAGAGGTAAAGCGGCCGGCACACCCCGTTGATCCAGCAGGCGGTTCAGCCGAACCTCACGGGGGAGACCGGTGACGGCGACGCGATGCTCACGATGGCCATGCCGAAGCCTCGCCGCTACGGCTCGAAATGGTTCGGCGCTAAACACTCCGGGGAGATGTTGCATGGCGCTGAAAGCGCTCGCCGAGCCCGGCTCGATCAGGCCGACAGTGACATCCTGCCGTTGGGCCAAGCGCCATTGGAAATCCATCACGTAGGCAATGCCGTCGCGGAAAGAACCCGGGACGATGGGAATTGCGGTTGCAAACGCCAGGCCAACCGTAGTGAAAAATGCTTGCCACGGCTTGCGCTCGATATTACGGAGCGCCATGCGAAAGGCGGGAGATACCAGCTTCTGGAGTCCGAGACGTTCGAGCACCGCGGGCTTGAACTGCGCCGGCGGCTCCGGACGCATCCCCTCGGCCGGCGGGAGCTTCATGGCCTGCCGGACAGCGCCGAAAACGCCCAGGAAGGAGGCGGCCGCCGCCGCCGCGAGCGCAACGAAGATGGCCGGCCAGTCGGGCCGAAAGACGAGTGAGGGGAAACGGTAAAACTCGTGATAGAGTTCAACCACTTGGCCGCCCAGCAAGAATCCGAGAATTCCCCCAACCGAGGTCGCGGCCGCGACAACCACCAGAACGAATTTCAGGTAATGCAGCCCGACCTCGCCTGAAGAATAGCCGAAAGCTTTTAGCTGAGCGATCTGCTCGCGCTGGGTGCGAATAAGTCGCGTGAGAGCGGCGCTCGTCATGAACGCGGCGATACTCAGAAAAATCGCCGGGAATGCAAGGGCGCTCACACGAAGTCCCTTGATCTCGTCATCCACCAGCCGGGCCGAAGCGTGGTCCGTTCGATCGTAGGCCACGCGCCCGCCGTAAGGTTCGAGCAGGCGATCGAGTTCCGCCAACACGGCCCGGGTATCGGTGCCCGGCGCCAGGTCAACAACTACATTGTTAAAGGCGCCATCCAGATCGAACGCGTCGGCGAGTTCCCGTTCGTTCATCCAGAAGACGCCGAAGCGGCGGTGATCGGGTAACGCTTCGCCGGCGCGCGACTCGAACACAAACTCCGGTGACAGGGCGACGCCGACGATGCGCACCCGTTCGCGGCTGCCATAGATGGTCGCGTCGATGGTGTCGCCCGGCTTAAACCCGTGGGCGTCAGCGAAGGCTTCGCTTACCACGACCTCGTCGCGGCTGCCGATCTCGGGTAGGCGCCCCGTGCGCAGGTGAAGCAAGTTCAATTGCTGAGGACGGTCATCCGGCAGCGAAACAATTATGCCATCGGCCGGTTCCCGCATGCCGGGCAGGTCGAGCACAAGCGCGCCGTTGACTCGCGTATCGACGGCCGCGACCCCTGAAATCTCCGCGAGTCGGGTGTGCAGGGAATTCGGCGCCCGCTTCAGGTCGCAAAAGACGTCGGCAAACCGGTAGTCGATGTAATAGACGTCGCACGTGGATTCGAGGGAGAGAATCAGGCTGCGCGCCATGATCATCACGGCAAGCCCGCATACCATGACCAATCCGACGGCAATCATCTGGCCTTTCATTTTGCCGAGGTCGCGGAAGAGTTTTCGATCGAGCGGGCGCATGACGGCCTACCATTCGAGAGTGCGCACCGGGCGACGTTCGAGGTTCCGGTGGATCTGAGTGATCCGGCCGCTGGAAAGGTGAATCACCCGGTCCGCCATCTCGGCGATGACGGCATTGTGCGTAATGACCACGGCAAGGGTTCCGAGTTCGCGGTTCACCCGTTCGATGGCCCCGAGTACGGTGATGCCCGTTTTCACGTCCAGCGCGCCGGTCGGCTCATCGCACAGAAGGACCTCGGGGCGCTTCGCTATGGCGCGGGCGATGGCGACCCGCTGCTGCTCGCCACCGGAGAGCTGCGATGGGAAATGGTCCATTCGGTCGCCCAGGTCCATCAGGTCCAAGGCCTCTTCCGGCGACATGGGATTCCTGGCGATGTCGGTGATAAGCGCCACGTTTTCGCGAGCCGTGAGGCTGGGGATGAGATTGTAGAATTGGAAGATGAAACCGACGGTATCGCGCCGAAACCGCGTCAGTTCCTTCTCGTCAGCCCCGGTGATATCCCTGCCGCGATAGGAGAGAGTTCCGTCCGTCGGCACATCGAGTCCGCCCAAAATGTTGAGCAGTGTCGATTTTCCGCTGCCGGACGGCCCAAGCAGGACGACGAGTTCTCCTTCATATAGGTCCAGATCAACGCCGTTCAGCGCACGCACCTCGACGTCACCACCGGTGCGGTACACCTTTTCCAGGCGACCGGCGTGGAAAAGGGGTATTCCGTCGGTTGCCTCAGACGATGACGCGGCTTCGGGCATGCTCATTTTCCATGTCTATTGAATCCAAGTCTTTCAGTGACGTGCTTCGGATGAGGTGGTCGACATGCGGCAATAATGATCCCTTATGCGTATTCGGTCAACAGTCATTTGCGCCCTGGGAATTCCGGGCTCATTCCGAGGGTTCAAAAACAAGAAAATTCCAATGGCAAGTCTTGATCCGGGTTTCGTTACTGCTTATCAAGATATGTATTAAATTTTGATCACGATTGTATTATGCTCCCAGCCGGGTGACGAAGATATCGATACTCATCGAGAACCCGCCGTCTCTATTCTGATACACTTTGGAGGAGACCATCTTGACGTTTGAGGTCATTTTACTGCTCACGATTGTGGCCGCGGCACTGGTTCTGTTTATCGACGGCCGGCTGCGTGTGGATGTGGTGGGATTGTTGGTGCTGTCGGCCCTTGCATTGACGGGTTTGGTCAGTGCTCAAGAGGCGTTGGCCGGCTTCAGCAGTCCCGCAGTGGTCACGGTGTGGGCCTTGTTCATCCTGTCCGCGGGGCTGACGCGCACCGGTATCGCCCATCTGCTCGGACAACCGTTACAGCGCTTCACAAAAGGCAGCGAAGCCATGCTCATGGTTGCCTTGATGGTTACCGCCAGTCTGCTGTCGGCGCTGATCAACACCGTGACGGTCGCCGCCATTCTACTGCCATCAACGTTGGAGCTGGCCCGGCGCAGCGGGCGCTCACCCTCCCGGCTCCTCATGCCGTTGGCGCTGGGCGCCCTCCTTGGCGGTCCATTTACCGGAATCTCCACCCCTCCCAACATCCTGGTGACCGACGCAGTCCGCAATGCAGGCCTGCGCCCCTTCAGCCTCTTTGACTTCACGCCGATCACCGCGGCTATCGTTGCGGCCGGTATCGGCTTCATGGTGCTCATCGGGCGTCGCCTGCTCCCCAGTCGGTCCGCGAGTCCGGACGCCGGCGCCCGTCTGGCGCTTGGCGCTTCCTACCAGCTCGACACGCACATCTTCACCATCCGCATCCCAACGGGGTCGCCGCTCGACGGCCGCACACTCGCCGAGAGCCGGCTGGGCTCGGCTCTTTATCTGACCGTGCTGGCGCTCCAGCGCAAGGGCGTGCTGATACTCGCTCCCGGTCCGGACGACGTCCTGAAGTCAGGAGACACGCTCATCGCGCATGGTAGTCCCGACCACGTGAAGCGCTATTATGCCAGCCAGCACCTCCGGGTCGAGTCTTCCGACCTTGTCCCGAGCCTGTTCCCCAAATGTCTGGAGGTGGCCGAGGGGCTCGTCGCCGAACCTTCGCCCCTGCTCGGATCCACGCTGGCGGAGAGCGGCTTGCGGAGGAAGCATCGCGTTCATGTAATGGCGCTCCACTGTCCAATCGAAGGCAAAGTCGAGGATCTGCGGCGGCATCGGATCGTGGCCGGCGAGCGTCTGCTGATGCAGGGGGAACGGGCCGCATTGGAAGAGTTGTCGCGCACGGGGTTTGTCAAAGAACTGCGCTTCGTGGCCGCGGATCAGCTGAAGGCGCTTGCCGGTGACGGTATCGAGCTGCTGCCGGTGCGCGTTCCACCGGGATCGGTATTGGTCGGGCATGATCTGGTCGAAAGCCGTTTGGGAAACGCATTCGGCCTGACCGTGATAGGTCTTGTACGCGGGGATGAACTGCTGTGCATGCCTTCGCCGAATGAAAAAGTGCAGGCCGGCGATCTACTCGTGCTGCAGGGTTCGCCCCCCGATCTCGAGGTCATGGAAGGTCTCCAAGATCTGGAGTTCGCAGAACAATCCTCCAGCCTGGTTGCCGAACTGGAGTCACAACAAATCGGCGTAACGGAAGTTCTGCTCTCACCACGGACCACTCTCGCGGGACGAACCCTTGCCGAGTTGCTTTTCCGCGAGCGCTACGGCATCAGCGTCCTCGCCATCTGGCGCATGGGCCGTCCCCATCGCACCGGCCTTCAGGACACGCCTTTGCAGTTCGGCGATGGCCTGCTGGTTTATGGACAGCGCCGCAACATCGAGGCCTTGGCCCGCGATCCCGACTTTCTCGTGCTGGACGAGGCCGCCGGGCGGGCGCCGCGCCTGGAGAAAGCCCGTATCGCCGTTGTCATCATGCTGGCGGTCCTTCTGAGCGCTATACTCGGCCTTGTTCCAATTGCCATTGCCGCCCTTACCGGAGCGGCGCTGATGGTGCTTCTCGGATGCTTGAGCATGGAGGAAGCCTATCGGGCCATTGAGTGGAAGGTCGTGTTCCTTATTGCCGGTATGCTGCCGCTGGGAGCCGCCATCGAACACACGGGGGCGGCGCAGATGGGGGCAGCCGCCCTGATCGCCGCAGTCGGTGATCTCGGCCCTCGCTGGGTTGTTGCCGCTCTCTTTGTCGTGACCGTGCTCGGCACGCAAATCATCCCCACGGCAGCCCTGGTGGTGTTGATGGCTCCGGTGGCGCTCAGCACCGCCGGCGCCTTGGGGATGTCGCCGCACTTGCTGATGATGACCGTGGCAATCTCGGCCTCGTCGAGCTTTGCCGGCCCACTGTCACACCCTGCCCATCTGCTCGTCATGGGCCCCGGCGGCTACCGCTTCATCGACTACGTGAAAGTGGGCGTGCCCATTACGATCATCTCTCTGCTCGTGTCGGTGGGATTGCTGCCCGTCCTGTGGCCACCCTACGGATAGATGGAAAGTGAAGAATCAAATAATCAGGCATGACTCCGGTTCTTGAGGCATCGAGATTGTTACGTCGGGACCTCTTATTTGCGGCGGCGTAAACACGCATCCCCGCACAAACTTTATCATTTAGTTGATACCACAAGGCCGGCAGAAAGGCTGAATCTTGCCTGACTTCGATATGCCCGATCGGGTTCCGCACCGATGCATGAAAAAATGTGGGGTTAATCCTTAACGCGTTACGAGAATCCCAAATGATAAAGGGGTGGCTATGGCACACAACATTCCCGGAAACCTCTTGACGACCGCCATGGCCGTGATGCCGCACACCGACGTAGCGCGCGCCCTCGAGGCGGCCCTGTCGTTGGACGTTCCTTTCTGGCCGCAACTGCCCAACTACAGTTACCATGAGGATATGTATGTACAAGCGGCCGAACATTTCCCCGGCATCATCTTGGATATGGACAAACGGACCCTGCGTTTTTCCGTGGATAAGTTCGCGGAGGAGTTGGAAGACACGCTGCTGCGCTTTGACGATCCGACCTATTTCGACGTCAGCGAAACCTATTCGGCCGTGTACCACCGATTTCTGGCCATGGACCTAAAGGACAGGCCTGCCATTCGGGGGCAACTGGAGGGACCGATCAGTTTCGGGTTCAACATCCTGGACCAGGATGAACGCCCCATTCTCTTCGATGACACCGTACGGCCGTTTATGCTTGATTTCATGGCCAAACGATTAAACGTTCAATTGGCGCGGCTTAAACAGCGCAATGACCACGCCTTCATGTTTGTGGATGAACCGGGATTGCAGTTTCTGTTTTCAGCCATGTCCGGATACGACAACTTGAAGGCCAAGGGCGACCTGGACCAATTCTTCGCCCACGTGGACCGGCCCCGGGGTATTCACCTGTGCGGCAACCCGGATTGGGATTTCCTGCTGAGCATGGACCTGGACGTGCTCTCCCTGGACGTGTTTACCAACGCGGAGATTTTCGCCTCCTACGCCATCGCCATTCGAAAATTTCTTGACCGGGGCGGCGTCATCGTCTGGGGTATCGTGCCCACTGGTTTCGAGGCGTTCGCCCGGGAGGAGATCCCCTCTCTGGTCCGGCGTCTCGAAAGCGTTTGGAAAATCCTTTGGTCCAAGGGTATCGATCGGGAACAACTCATAGCCCGCTGCATGCTTTCCCCAGCCACGTGCTGCCTGGTAAACCCCGACAGGGAACGTACTGTGGAACGCGCTTTCGCTGCGGTGAACCGGATGGCGGACGTGTTGAGGGCCAAATATCAATAGCGAGATCGATGCGGTGCATGGGGGTTATTGCAGCTTTAAAATAGCGGTCGGTATAACGCCTGCCGCAACTGAATGAGGCGGCCCGGGTCTGAGCCGCCATTCCATACCGGGTCAGTCCGAAAGCGACGCCCAATTCCTTCAAAACGTAAAAACTTTTCGGCTTCCATGGCAACTTCGTATAAATCATCCATCCAACCAATCGGGCACGCACCTGATCCCACCAGACCGTGGGATTTCATACAGACCCCTCAGAGATAAAAATCGCCCTCGAACTTATTCATTTCCCCCATCACATCAAAATGCTCGTTTCCCGCCTGTTCAAAAAGGACACCCTTTCCGAGCATGAACACGCTGACCCCGTCGCCCTTTTTCACGGCCACGTTAGCAAGCCGCATCGCATTGAAGATCGTTTCGCCATCATCGGTGGAAATGATAAACAAGGTTTTCATTGTTATACCCCATTATAGCTTTTGAAATGAAAAGGGTTCCATTTTGCTTTTATCCCTTGCCACATCAAGGGGCATCCAATCGGCTTAAAATCCGATCCTCCGTTCTTGCGCGGCGGCGAAATGCGCCGGCTCCGTCAGGCCGAGGATGATTCGGCTTCCGCTGTCTTAGCCAAAACCGCACGACGGCGATGAGGCAAGGCGCTGATCAGCGCCATGAACAGGGTGGCTGCATAAGGCACGGACTGGACGATCAGCACAGCCACCCACAGATGCATGTCCAGGCTTTGCATGACTTGCAGCGACCCTATCGTCACCGCAGCGCTGAGTAAGGCGCCAAGCAGCAGAATTTCTTCCACGGAAACGGCCAGGGATTTCATCAGAACCGATGCTTTGGCCATTTTGGGCGTTCGGAAGAACGGTTTGCCTCGGGTTACAAGGCCTGCCAGCATGGCCTTGGCAATAGTGTGGGAAAGGGCGAGGCCGGCGATGGCCGCGGCCAGCGTTTGCCCTATGGAAGATCCGACGCGTGTTCGATACAGGTAGAATAACTTACCGACTTTGAAGGCAAAAAGCGACAAGGGCAAGAGCGAAAAGATCACCAGGGGAGGATCGATATGCTTGGGATCGACAATCATGGCCAGGGACCAGCACAGGGCGGCCAGGATGAACAGCAGGTTGGCGCCATCCGCCAGCCACGGCAGCCATCCGGCAATGAAGTGATAGCGCTGACCGGACGTCAGCCGGCTCTTCCTGGAGGACAGCAGGTAGGACATATGCCGCCGCAAGATTTGAACGGCGCCATAGGCCCAGCGGTAACGTTGTTTTTTATAGTCGGTAAAGGTATCGGGCATCAACCCGCGACCGTACGAATGGACGACGTAAGAGGCCTCGCACCCCTTTTCAAAGATGCGCAGTCCAAGCTCCGCGTCTTCGGTGATACACCATTCGGCCCATCCGCCAAGGTCGCTCAAGACCGACCGGCGGATCAAGGTCATGGTGCCGTGCTGGATGATGGCGTTGCGTTCATTACGGGTGACCATTCCGATGAAGAAAAAGCCTCGGTATTCGGCGTAGCACATGTTCTTGAAAGCGCTCTCTGCCGCATCCCTGTAATCCTGAGGAGCCTGGACGATACCCATGTTCGGGTCTTTGAATTGCGGGACAAGGTCTCTGAGCCAGTTTGCATCCACGACATAGTCGCTGTCGATCACCGCAATAACCTGCGCAAGGTCATCCGTTCGGGCCAGCGCGTAATTTAGCGCACCGGCTTTGAAGCCCGACAGTGGATCAACATGAAAAAAACGAAAACGCGAGCCAAGCTGTTGGCAATGGGCCTGCACCGGCTGCCAGACTTGTGGGTCCTTGGTGTTGTTGTCCACGACAAGAACTTCAAAGCGCGGGTAATCCAAGCCGGCCAGAGCATCAAGGGTTTCCTTCACCATGTCCGGCGGTTCGTTATAAATGGGAACATGGATGGAAACCATCGGCAGGTCCTCGGCAGCCATCTCCACGGGTCTGAACGACCTCCGCCAGCGGATAATCCAGCGAGCCTCGGCCCATTCATGCGCTTCGGTGAGCAACACCACGACGACGCCAATCATACCGCTCATCATCACCAATCCCACCAGAACGGTGCCCAGTGTCAGGTACTGGTGGGCATAGTCGTAGACCACCCACACCGCCCCGGAGGCGGCCGAAAACACCACTATTCCCAAAAAGCCTCGCCCGCGCTTGCCGAGCGTCTGACTGTCGATGAGAAGGATCGCGAAGGTAATGACTGCGACCAGAACGGAAACGAAGGCGAGGATATACCAGTTCGCAATGGGCACAATTGGATCGGTAAAAGGGAACTTCTCTTTGCGGTCAACGTCGTAAACCCCCCAGTACGCTCCCACCGAGCCCTCCGTGTCTTTTTTCCACGGCTGGTCAAAGGCTTCCATGACGTAGTAAATGTACTTCTCCTGCTGGGCCCGATCCAGGAATCGCCTCAGGAAGATGGCCTGGTTGGCCGTTGACGCCACGGCCAACTGCCTGGTTCTGCCGTTACTGGGCCAACCGACTTCAGCGATGACGATGGGTTTGTCCGGAAAGAGCTCTTTCAACAGAGCGATCTTTTCAACGATGTAGTCCACGGCGGCATCAATGTGAACCCCTTCCCAGTATGGCAGCATATGTACGGCCACGTAGTCTACATGTTCGGCGAGTTCAGGGTATTCGATCCACACATGCCACGGCTCGGCCGTGCTGACCGGAATATCAAGCTTCTTATTCGCCTTTTCCAGATACTCGATGAGCGTTTCGACAGGTAGATCGCCACGAAGAATGGCCTCATTTCCAATGACGACCCTCACGATGTTGGTGTTCTTATTGGCCATCTGAAGCAAGGTCTGAAGATCCGCTTCATTGCGCTCAAGGTCGGCGTCAATCCAGATCCCCAAGGCCACATTGATACCGTATTTTCGCGCCAACTCGGGTATCTTGACCAGAACGTCCTCAACCGTGTAGGTCCGAATCGCATAGGTTTTACCCTGGAGCACGGCCAAGTCGGCTTCAATTTGACTTTCAGAGGGGTATTTCTCCTCGAGAGGACCCTGGCCGGCTTGAAAGGGCGAGAAGGAAAATCCCTGTATGCGAGGGGGCCAAGGAGGTTCCTGCTCAGGACGATTGACCAAAGCCCACAAGCTCACGCATAGGATGGCGATGGCAACCGCAATGATCACACTAGAGGTTTTCATGTTGGAAACGATCCTTGATGCTGGGGGGTGTTGCCTTCCGAAGATATTACAGGAAGCACCTCATCTGCAAGTGCAGCCCGTGTCCGTCCGTTATTCGAAAAAAATGGCATAGTTACATATCTGCTAATGAATCTCCACCCATGAATGGGGTGGCTTGATAGCGGCCATGAAGGATACGGCTCCATTCTTACAAGGTTTTATTTCGTCCTTGTTTACCTAGCGTGTCGGCGCACCTACGGACGGACTTTTTCCGTCCGGGTGGACGGTGAGTCGGACGCCGTATCTCGCGTCGTTTGACCGCCCTACCCTGTCCGAAGATTTCTCAAACGGGGAAATAGTGCTATGCGCGAATATTGTCAAGAGAATGTGATGCCGGGAACCGACCATTTTGCCCATTCCATTCCTCATCGAACAGGAAAGACCTCCACCCGACTTCGAACCGCCTCGGAACCATCGGGGCGGCCGTCCCGGTCACCATGAATCGGATCCCCGATGGGGCCGCAAATATGGAGCGAAGACTTCGTGTCCGTTTCAATATTGGACTGGAGAAAGTCAGAGGCAAGCGCTATGCTAATAATTTTGGGCGACAGGTACTCCGGCGAGCGCCCGTAAGAAGTTGGCGAAGCGGTTAAAGCCGACTCAACCGACTTCGAGCCAAAAGGTCCGACGGTGAAAGATATAGTGCAGTCAAAATGCCATTCCATGCTTTACCGATGTAACCAATGATCCTGTATCCGCCCGACATGCAGAAAGCGCCTACACCGAAAACACTCAAACCGCCTTTTCGATCAATTCCACCTGCGCTCCGCAAAAGGAACCCGGAATACTCGATGTCGGCTGCAACTGCAGAGAGGTAATACTCTGTTGCAGGCAGGGCTCCTTCTCGTCGGCTGCGCATTTCCGCAGCATTGGGAACCAAGCGGTTTCTTTCAAGAAGCGATGAGAGCTAGCGCAGCGAATGATATAGATGAGGAGTCAGAAGCGCTGACTGTCCATGATCGGCATGACAAGGAGGGGATAAGACAAGATGGCAATTACGGGACTTCTCATTCTTGGGTTGGCACTGCTTTATTTCGGAGCTGAATGGCTTGTGAGGGGTAGTTCAAAACTTGCGCTTCGTTTCAAAGTACCTTCTCTTGTAATCGGCTTGACCATTGTAGCCTTTGGTACAAGCACGCCGGAGCTTGTCGTAAGCCTAAAGGCCGGACTTGATGGGTTGGGCGATATTTCTGTTGGTAATGTAGTTGGTTCAAATATATTCAATATAGCGGTTATTCTTGGGCTATCAGCGCTCGTTAGGCCTTTAAGAGTCCACCTGAAAGTCTTGCGCATTGACACCTCTATCATGATAGGGGTGTCAGTTTTGCTCTGTGTTCTGCTGCAGGACAATTTCATCGATCGATCTGAAGGACTTGTACTATTCGTTGGTATAACTCTGTATACACTTTTTACTATATATATCGGTAAGAAGTATGGGCAAATGTATGGCTCCGCTGCCTCCGAAGCGCTCCAAGTCCGAGTCGTTGGGTCGGTGACTTCTGACATCTTGACCATCATTCTCGGACTTGCATGTCTCGTTATCGGTTCCCGCTGCTTTGTCGAGGGAGCAGTAGCTCTTGCAAGCGCGCTCGGGGTTTCACAGGCGGTGATAGGTCTGACCATTGTCGCGGCGGGTACCAGCTTCCCGGAGTTGGCTACATCCATTGTCGCGGCCGGACGAAAAGAAGAGGATATCGCCATTGGCAACATTATCGGGTCCAACATATTCAATATCCTTGCCATTCTCGGACTGTCAGCCATGATAGCCCCCCTTCGCTCCGATGGAATTGGACGGATGGACCTGGCATTCATGATGACAACGGCCGTCTTGCTCTTCCCGTTCATGTGGACAAAGTATGAATTAAACAGGATTGAAGCCACTGTATTCCTGCTGATTTATGCAGTCTACGTCTACTTGTTGTGGCCGAAATGAGCAGCGGACCTGAATGACGAAGCGAACAACGCCGAAACACCCGGATAGGAACCACAGCGCGCGGAAGCGGTAATGTCATTGTAAAGCCAAAATCGTATTCCTTGTTGCGTCGCTGAATCGTCTATTCTATAGCGAGACACCCATATACAGATTCCTATACATGCTGTTTTTCTATTGAAACACCATTTGCCGGATGACACCTGCCGCAGCGCCCGCAGGCACGACATAGTGGATGGGAACGTGAAATTTCTGAAGGAGAAATAACGAGATCCCAGCGGATGCCAAGGCGAAGACGTCGACGCTGCCGTTGGGCAAAATCACTTTATACCCAAACCAGACCGCCAGGTTGAACACTACACCCACCACCGCTGCAGTAACGCCGGTTAGCGCCGCCTGAAGTCGCTGATTGCCGGCCATGGCCTCGATAAAGGGCGCGCCGGCAAAGATAAAGAAAAAGCAGGGCAGAAACGTGACGTACGTGGTAATCAGAGCACCGAGGATGCCCGACGTCAAAGGATTCAGTCCTTCCGGCAGGTTCCAAGCCCCAATAAACCCCACATACTGAGTGACCATAATGAGCGGACCGGGTGTCGACTCTGCCAGGCCCAGGCCGATGAGCATCTGTTGAACAGTAAGCCAGCCGTTGGTCACGGCCACATCGGAGATGTAAGTCAGAACGGCGTAAGCACCGCCGAAGGTGACAAAGGCGGCTTTCGTGAAAAACAAACCGATCTGCGTCAGGGTATCGCCTCCGCCTCGCCACATCCATAGGACGCTCACCGGGATAGCCCACAACATGAGGCAGACGGCAAAGACCCTTGCGACATGGCCGAAGGATGGCCGGGTGTTGTTTTGTCCCGTGGAAGATTCCAATTCAGCATGGCATTCTCGGGCTTGCGTGTCAAATTGGCCTTTACAGAAAATCTGCGGCAACCATTGCCGCACGAGCAGACCGCTGAGCGCCGCTGCGGCCACGATATAGGGAAACGGCACTTTGAAAAAATAAATGGTGACAAAGGCCAAGGCGGCAAAGACATATAGTACCCAGTGCTTGAGCGCCTTTTTCCCGATGTGCAGCACCGCTTCGATCACCACGGCCACCACCACCGGTTGGATCCCGTAAAAGGCAGCCGCCACGGCCGGCGCCTCGATATGGGCCACAGCCAGGTAGCTGAGCAGGAGCATGACGAAGATGGACGGAATGACGAACAGGGAACCGGCAGCGATGCCGCCCCATGTGCCGTGCAGGCGCCAGCCGATGTAGGTGGCCAGTTGCTGGGCTTCGGGCCCGGGCAACAGCATGCAGAAATTGAGCGCCCGCAGGAACTGGTTTTCGCCGATCCAGCGCCGCCGTTCCACCACCTCCTGGTGCATGATGGCGATCTGACCGGCCGGGCCGCCGAAGCTGATGAAGCCCAGCTTGGTCCAGAATTTCACAGCGTCCCTGAATGTGATCGTCGTCGACGGCGCTGGATTGGATTGAACGTTCATTGATCCTCCTTGGACTTTGTGCTGTTCCATGTTTTAAGGGTTATTTGTGCCTGCAATAGAGATTGTGCCGTGCCGCGTTCCAGGAATAAACCGTTGAAAAGGGTTACCGAATCGGCTTTGGTCCACAGTCCGACATAGCCATCCAGATCACGGTCGGCCGTGTATTCCAGCAACAGGTTATCCTCGAGGAAAGCCCGAATGTGGTGATCGGCCGTTTCCACGCGCAGCCGGTGCCACTGGCCACTGGATATGGGAGTTTCTACATTTGACCGTTCGATACGCTTGCCGTTTCTGAATTCGAACAAGATCGCGTTGTCCTCCAGGGCGTTGATGCGAAACACAAAGTAGTTGCCCCAGTCGCGGATGGCGAAAGCCAGCCCGCCGGCTTGGTCGATGTATCCGGATAGCGGTTTTACCATGACCCGAGCCATGCCTTCGGCCATACTGCTTTCCTTGGCGATGGCCAGAGGGAAGTAATAGTAGGCTCCGATGTTGTCCAGGAGTTCCTGGTACCGTTTGCCCATGACCCGAGCCATGGCCTGGGAGACGCCGGCGGAGATCCAAGAGCCGAAATTGGAACCATCCTGCAGCACCCCCTGCTCCATGTCCGGTTTGCCGGTTTTCCAATTTCCGGTGATCAGGTGAAAGTCTTTTGGCCCGTCTTCTCGTTCTCGCTCAAGGATGTCGTACTTGCCTTGGAAAAAGGCGTCGGCCAACGAGACCACCTGCTCCGGACTGTTCAGCGCCATGTCCAGCAACCTGCTGGTACCCAGCAGACGACCCAACTGGTCGAGAGCCTCCTCCATGCCGGCTTGGTCCAACCGTGCCATGCTCGCCTCGATCAAATCCCCTTTGACGCTGGCTTCAAAACCAAGGCGCTTGAGCACGGCGGCCATGTACTGAATCCGCAGGGTGCGTCCGAAATACGCGCCCGCGCCGCCCGCGAACTGGAGATTGACATAGTTATGCTCCGTATCCGTCCCGCACAGGGCGTCCACCGTGGCGAAATGATAGCCGAAGCGCGCGCTCAGGTTCATGTAATCGGCCGAGACGATGGCATAGCTGGCCTCACCCAGGCGGCCTTGCTGAGGCATGGCCCCTCCCGCCATCAGGGACATGAAGTTGTGAGCGCCCACGGCGATGGTGCTCGTCCAGTTGACGCACGGATGGGAAAGCCCCCGCCACAAGGCGCGGAAGGGCGCGCTCACCACATCGTGGGCGTTGATTTCATCGCAGGTGGTCAACCCCCGGCGAAGTCCGTGCCCCAGATCAAGGACATAAAGCTGGATGGGAATGCTCACCTTGAGGCGCATCGCGGCGCGCAGTCGTCCCGTTGATTCACCGAAACGGAACATCTCGCGCACGGACATCTCATGGCAGTAGCGGATGATATCGTGAACCGTCCGGCATCCTTCCTGAGTGAATTGGGGTGAATCGGGCGCGGTCAGGTTCAAGGGCGAAGTCAGGTCCAGTAGGCGCTGCAGCCTCAGGTGCATCGGGCTGGCGAAGATGGGGCGTTTCACCGGCCGCATGCCGCGCGTCAGTTCCTCCACAACGCCTCGGTATACCCGCGCCTTGCTAGCCCATAGGGTGATTTGTTGGCCATCCTTGAGGGTCGCGGTGGCGGTTTGGGTGTCAAAGAGCGCCGGCACGCCAAACTCGCGGGCAACCGAGGCCAGGTGGCTGGCGACGCTGCCGATATCGGTGATGATTCCTTTTGCCTTGCCGATCCATGGGGTAATGGATGTGGATGCCGTGCAGGCCACCAGGATAGTGTCGGGGTCAAGCCTCGGGATGGGATCGTCCGTCTCCGTGTTTTTCAAGATCAGCACCCGGCCAGCCACAACGCCGCCTGCGGCGCACTTGCCGCCTTCGATGACCATGGGATGGCCTGGATAATCGTGGGCGGGCTCGGGTCCTTGATCGGCTGTTTCTTCGATCACCAGCAACGGGCGGGCTTGCAGTAGAAATAGACGATTTGAGCCATCAAGCGCCCATTCGATATCCAAGGGGCGTTGGAAGTGATTTTCCAGCAGCTTGGCGGAATCCCATAGTTCTCGTAGAGATTCCGCCTCGGAGGAGGCATCTACGGGAGATCGGTCTGCAATCCCAATCCCGCCCATGTCCAGAATCCTGAATTCGTTCTTGTCGATCCGGTATGTACGCTGCGGGGAGGCGTCGCCGCCCACCAAGGCATCGCCGAGACCGTGGACTGCGCTGATCCTAATGCTGTCTTGATCGGTGCCTATGGAATCGGCGGTGTATAAAACGCCGCTCAAACGCGGTTGGATCATTTCGAGCACCAGCACAGCCATGGGGGTTTCGCGATCGTCCACGCCGTGGTGCAAGCGGTAGGAAAGCGCCGAGGCGGAATACTTGCTAGCCACCACCTGTTTGTAGGCCTCGGCCAAATCCGACACTGGCACGTTCAGGACCGAAGTGTATTGCCCCGCGAAGGAGATTTCGCTGTCCTCGCCGATGGCGCTGCTGCGCACCGCCAGACGCAGATTGGACCATGTCCCGTTCGTAAGGTTACCAGCGGCTTCTTCCATCGCCGCGTGAATCGTTGCCGGAAGCGGGCTTTCCATGATTCGGGCGCGGATCTTACTGCCGATGGCCTCCAGGGCCGCTGGATCGTCGGCAGACAGTTCCGCCAAGGCTTCATCGATATACGCGGCAAGGCCGGTTTCGATTAAAAACAGCCGGTAGGCGGTGGTGGTTATGGCAAACCCATTGGGTGTCGGCAGGGCCAGCTCCCGCCGCATGCGCGCCAAATTGGCGGCCTTGGCGCCCACGGCCCGATCATGATCTTCCTCAATCCCGTCGATGGGCATGGTTAGGGCCTCCGTTGTCGGAGGGATATCCGCCTTAAGTTCATCCTTGGAATAATGACGAAGGCCCTCCAACATCCCTGACAGGCGCTCATACGTCTTGCCGGATACGCCCGACAGGGATTGCACCATGGCATCGACCTCGGAGAACAGTTGATTACGCTTTCGCTCCACGAACTGGATGGTGAAGGGCCGGTTGTCATAGTACATTTGCTCGAGATCGGCCATCAGGGTGAGTGCCGCGCGGTTGTTGGCTAGCAGCGCCCTAAAGTGCCGATATCGGCCAACCTGCTCCGGGTCCATGTCCGGCAGCGGCAGGCAGGCATCGCCAGTTTTTTGGCTTTTGAAAAATGTCACCATGGTAGTTTCCCCCCTTTTCTCTAAATTCGGACGGAGAAACACCTCCACCCCGAACCTTTAAATGCGGCGCCCATAAACGGTTGCTCAATCCGCCCCGATCAGTATATTAACTGCACCCCAATGTAGGATAGGAGTTCAGCACCATCTCCTTCGGAATCATGAATGCTTCTTCCCACGGACATGGGCAAGGCCAGATGTTTGCTAACCTGCCATACGGCGCCGAGATTGGTTACCAGTTCATGTTCATTGAAATCACTGAGGGCATTCCCGGCCAGTTCTCCCACGAGCTTGAACCGATCGGATATTTCATAGCTCAGAGCAAGACCGCAGAGCCATTCATTCCTATTGTGTTCTATGAAAGCGTACCCCAGGTCCAAATTTAGGCCAACTGGTCCAAATCCCTTTGCCGCCTGGAAAGGAATAGCAAAACTGGTTCCTTTATCCACAAGTCCGCGGTCATCTGATGAGGAGCCAGGTGTATTGAACTCAAGCTTCGGATAGAAGGAAACGGAAAAACCATCGGTTTTTTCACCGAGAAACCGCCACTTAACACCCAATGAAGAGTTTCCAATGCCGTTCTTTGTGCTATCCCCTTCTTCGTGAAGAATGATCCAGGGGATTTCGAATTTGAGCTGGACGTGATCTCCCCAGCCGTAATTGACATCAAGGATCGGCGCCTCAAAACGAGTTTCCGAATCCCGTCTTTCCATGGCAAAGGCAAAATTGATTTCCCAGTTGCCATCTCCAGGAGTGCCCGGATCGTCGGTTATGAGCGGAGGCCCGGCCAACGCCGGGCTTGCAACCGAGGCCAGTGCAATCATAATCGAACAAACGGTGATAAAAAACCGGCGCATTCCAATATCCTCACTTTATCTTGATTGCGAGAGTTGCACTATTGACTTCGGTCTGGTCATCCGAAAAAGACCCGCCGTTATACCGGTTGAGGTCGTAAATCAGGCGGGCCTTAACAGTATATTCGCCCGGTTTCAGGCTCGGCGCCCAGGAAAGAACGCGCTCCTCTCCCGCGAGGATGATCGGCTCATGGGGCCCCTGGGCATCGGCCTGCATGGCGGCGATGCTGTCTGGACGCGTTTTGTCTTCCTCCAGATATTTCTTGTCATCCGGCCTGGGTCCATACCAGGGGGCGAACATCCACTCCCTCTGCTCGATACGCTTGCCATCTTGACCCAAGAGCTCCACGTTCATGTAAATGGCACGGCGGTTCGAACCTGTCGGCACCGAATGGCCGGCGCCGATGTTGATGACATGGAGCGTCAAAGTCGGCTTCCCTTCATAGGGTTGGCTGATCGCCATGCTGAGAGCGCTGGTGATTCGCTGTTTGGAACGGCCGCCTGTCCAGAGATGCCGTGCAACAACCCGTTCGGGATTGTCAAAATCCTCCGCCACCTTGCGCACGGTCCGAGGCATGTGGCAGTCATTGCAATGCTGCCTGCCAAGAGCAGGTTTGTGGAAATCCTCACGCCACTCGAGGAAAGTCTGTGTCTGCTTTCCGACCACCCGTTTTCCCATGCTGTGACAGTAGGCGCACATGGCCGAGGTTTGAATAGCGGGATCAGTCACCGTTTCATGAGGGGCTTCGACGCTATAAGGCCCTCTGATCTTTCCTTCCGGGGTGAGGTGGCAACTGGCGCAGGTTAGGCCCCCTGCCTCTTCCCCTTTCGGGCGTCCAGTCGGTTTGGTCATCTCCGGGACGTTCATGTCGGGGATAGCAAAGGGCTCCGGGAAGTGGCAGACGTTGCACGACCTGCCTTCTTCTTCGGATTCACGGGCGTGGACAGGGAACGGCTCGATTCCAGCGAAAGCATGGGCTGTCGCGGTAGCCGACACAGTAGCGGGTAACGTAAGTTTCGCACCTTCCGCAGTCGGCAGCGAAGTCGGCAAGTAGCGAATGTCGCTTCCGAAGCCAAAGGCGAATTCGCGGTAAATCGCCTGGTGGCATTCCCCGCAAGTTTCGGATGATGTGGCTGTTCCCTCGGGAAACGTCAGGTCCTTCGCAAATCCCAAAGAAAAAAGAGGAACTCCCATCAGTGCTGCTGTGATGACAAAAACAAGGGCTGGTTTTGCTTCATGTTTCATAACTTCCTCCTCAAGTTGAAGATAAGGCTGAAAAAACGCTTTTATGGATTGAATTCATTCAACTGTTTATGTTGTTTCCGAACTGTCATTTTGAGACTCCTTGTTTTTTGTGGGTACTGGGATATCGCGGCCGAAAATCGCAAACCCCGTCGTGCCGATGATCCCGAAAACGAACGCCGCTATCAGGTTTGTTTGAGGGCTGATTTGCCACAAGAACGCGCCGCCCAGGGCGGCCAGGGAAACAAAAACGTCCCGGATCAGATAGTATAGGCCGAACATTCCCGCTTTACAGTGATCCGGAGACAAATCCATGATCAGCGCCTTACGGGTGGGCTCTCCGAACTCCTTTAGCCCCCTTAAAATAAAGGCCGCAACGAGCCACTCGAAGCTACGACTAAACAACAGCACCATGGGAAAGAGGGTGAAGAAGACAAAGGTCATCAGCACAAAAGGCTTCTTGGCGCCGCGGTCGGCGAGATAGGCCACCGGAATGTAGACGAGCACTGCCGTGGTCATTTCGATGGTGGTCAGCAGGCCGAACTGAACGGCCGATACCGAATCCGTGATGGTCTTCATGCACCAGACCACCACGAAAGCATAGGGGATCTGCTCGCAAAACCGCACCAGGATATCGGTCACCAGCAGGCCTTTCATGGCCGGGTTCATCAGGCGCAGCAGTTTCAGCGGGTTTTTTTCCGGTGTGAGAGCGCAGGTGTCGGATGTGGAACGCTTGTCCCGAGTATCATCTTCGATCATCCGCTGCTGTAGGAGCAGCGCGGCCACGGCCATGACCAGGGCCACGCCAAAGGCCAGGCGGACCCCGTCCCGCTCGCCCCAGACACTGATGAAGACACCGCCGAGCAGGGGGCCGAGGGCCATGGGAATGCGCCGCACCAGCGAGTGCATGCTGACTCCCATGGTGCGCTTGTTTTGAGGCAGCGCCTTGTACATCAAGCTCATGGTGGCCGGAAGGGATATGGCCGACCAGGAAATGAAAAGCATCGCTCCGATGAGCACCGCCTGCCAGGAAGGCGCCAGGATCACCAGGGCAAAGCCGACCATGGCCACCAGGTTAAAAATCAAAAGCGACCGTTTGGCGCCGATGCGGTCGGACAGGTAGCCGCCGGGAAAGGAGTAAAGGGCCGACAGCAGGTTGTCCATGGCCTGAAGCAACCCGATGACCAGCACACCACCCCCTATAGCCAGCATGTAGATGGGCAGAAAACGCTCGGCCATGCGCTCGCCCATGCCCACCAGCACCACCATGACCAGCACACCGACCGTGCTTCGCTTCAGGCCGAGAAAGCCGGCAAGCCGTGAGGCCCGTGAATTCATGGTCTCTATGGTTGCCATGACGCGTTCCTTTAGGATTCTCTCCTGGCGACATCCAGGCGGCACCAGGTATACAAGGCGTCGTAGACCTCAAACTGCTTTTCGATATTTTCCAGGTCATTCGGAAAGCGCAGACTGTAGCCCACGGCGATAGCTTCAAAACCGGCCGCCAGGGGATCGGCGCCCAGGCGGCCGGTGTCCGCCGCGTTGATCACTTTGGCCATGCGCAGCAGGGCCGTATCGGTAAGTTGGTAATCCTCGATTATCGCATCGAAGGTGCAGCGGTCCTCCCGGTGGTGCAGCTCGGCTCCCTCAGTGTCAAAGGGAATCGCGCCGGTCTTTTCGGCGATTTGCATTACCTTGCTTTTCGGCACGAACAGAAACTCGGCATCCGTGTCGATAAACCGGGCGATCAGCCAAGGGCACGCCACCCGGTCGACGTGGACACGGGATCGGGTTATCCATTTCATTGGGCGTTCTCCTATTGTTTCTAAGCTCCGAACTCAGAAGGTTATTCCCTCTTTTGCCGTTGATAATAGGCGTACAGATTGTCAAACAGGCGAAACCCTTCCGTCATTCGCTCATCATCGTCCGGATGCGCGGCCACCAAGCCGGTCAGAAGGGCGTTAAATCCGTAGGTTTCGCTGCGGCCAAACTTTCCGTCCTTCAAGTCGATGTCGTGTACCACTTCAGCCAAAGGGCCCATGGCGTGGTCTTGAATCTGAAGACGTTGGACCATAACCTCGAAGGTGCAGCGGTCTCCCTCGTGGGTGTACTCCCCGTCGTACATGTCAAAACGGACCTCGTTGGGCTTGGGTGCGTAATGAGGACCAGGAACGAATTTGAATGCTGCCGTGTTGTCCACGAATCGACGGATCAGCCAGCCACAAGCGATACGGTCGACAAACAGATTGCAGCGGGTCACCCAAGTCTTTCCCATCAGGTCGCCGATACCCTCATTAACCGTGTTGTTGGCGGATGGTTGTCTGGTCAGGAGATTTCCCAACTCCTTAAGCTGCAATTCCGCCGTGGCGCGCTCCGGGGTCCGGAAAAAATCGATGGCGGCCATTTCGTCCAACCGTCGCTGCAATTTGGCAAGCTGAGCCGGTCCTCTGGTCGCAGGGTCCCTGGGGTCGCTCTCTCCGGAAGACCATTCGGCGAGCAGCGCGTTGGCCTCCTGGATCAGCTTTTCGTAGTCCGACTTGCGCGCGTTGTGGAACAGGGCGAGGATCTGTTCGTCCGAGAGCCCCTCGACAAACCGCGCCTCTGAGATGGAGCCATCCCCGCCGCCCTCGACAATCTCCTTGAGCGTCCAGCTCAAATCCTCCCTTGATTGCTCGGAAAACGGCATAACGTAGACCGATTGCTTGATCGCGACGGCCCCCACCTGCTGAAGGCGCCTCCATATTTTCACGCGAAGGGCGTCTGGTTTGGGGGGGATTTGATGAATGAACAGCAGCCATGTGGTCGGATGGGCAGATGCCATGGTTATCTCCTAAACAATTGTAACATACATAATGTTACAATTGTTTCACTTTGTCAAGGATGAACATGGAGATGGAGCACATCTATGGGGTTGATACAAGAATATCGGTAGAGGGTACGGAGAAAAATACGCATAGACGCCCCGGAAGCTCCTCAACGCGTCATCGTTCCAAGCCGTGGTCGTCAAACTGTTCTTCGAACAATCCTGATTGCACGGGTGTTCTGCAAAAGCGTTGAGTAAAATAGACGAGCAAAGATTGAATTGGATATCCGCCAAGCGGTCCCGTCGGTGCGCAGCGTTTACATAGAGGCCCGGGCGATTCGCGAAACTCCGGGCAACTAGGAGCCAACCTGTTTATTGAACGTAATACATACTCAGTCCGGGCGTGGTCTTCGGATGCTTGGAAATTGAGCAAGTGATTCAGCGGTATATGCAACTAAGCGCTCAGAAACGGGACGCACCTTGCATACTCGGACAACACATGAACGGAAGCCGCCAATGAACTCCTCGTCTATAGAAAGCAGAGCGCGCCCGGACATGGCAAGTACACCCACATTCTTGCTTCAGGACGGGACGCCTTCCTTCGATTTGTTCCAAGTCGAGTGAAGATTCCGGCCATTGCGTGGGTATTCTTCACAAAGACTCCAGCCTACTTCCAGTTTTTCCACTAAATAGACGATACATCGCAAATCCGGTAGAGCGCCTTTCTTTTCGCCGGATGCGCCCTTACTCTTCCCGCTGACCGGCAGGAGCCTGCTCTCTCTTGTATATTGCTTTTCATGTTGGAATTTTTCATACGAAAGCTTGTCCAGAGCCTTGTTTTTCTAAAAGACCGCGTTATCTTTGTCCAACATCACACAGGGACTGAACCAGCACGCGTTGCCAAAAAAGGAGGGCTGTATATGCCACGCATCCTGTGCGGGCTTTTCTTCCTTCTCTTCTTTCTCCTCCGGCCGTTGATCGCCATTCCTGCGGAGCCCGTCATCAGCTTAAATCAACTGATCGAAGAGGCTTTGGCCGTCAATCCTCAGATCGGGGCGGCCCGCCATCGTGCCGAAGCCGCTCGACAGCAGATACCCCAGGCCGGAGCTCTGGATGATCCCATGCTCGGATTTGGCGTCCTGAATTTACCGGACAGTTTCGATTTCAACGTCGAGCCGATGACCACCAAGGAAATATCCTTGTCACAAAAAGTGCCTTTCTTCGGCAAGCGCCGGCTGATGCGAGAGGTCGCCGAAAGGCAAGCCGAAGCCTCTCAATCAGAGATCGACGAAAACGCCAACCAGGTGATCAAGGACGTCAAGCTGGTTTTTTACGATCTCGCTCATGTATACCGCGCCACCGATGTGACGCTTCGCAACAAGGCTATCCTTGAAGATTTTTCACGCTTGACCCAGACCCGCTACGGCCTCGGCCAGGGAATCCAGGAAGATGTGATCCGGGCACAGGTCGAGATCTCCCGCATGCTGGATGAGCTGCTGATGCTCGAACAGCGTCGGCGGGCGCTCGAGGCCAGAATGAACATGCTTCTGAATCGGCCTACGTCGCATCCTTTAGGTGTGCCTGAAGAAGTGCTTTTCGAGCCCCGTAATCTGGACATCGAACAGCTACAGCAGACCGCCCTCGACACAAGCCCCGTGCTTAAGGCCCTGCAGAACGAAGTATCGGCCGGCGTGAAAGGATTGTCTCTGGCGAATCGCGAGCGTTACCCCGATTTCAATTTCCGGGTGTCCTATGGTCAGCGCGATATCGACTCGGAGCTATACAGCGGTATGATCGAGATGAATTTACCGGTTTTCGCCAAATCCAAACAGAATCGAAAGGTGGATGAAGCGGCGGCCAGGCTATCGGCCCGGCAAGCCGAGTATACCGGAGCGCGGAACGAAATCTTCTTCGCCATCTCCGACGCGGCAACCATGGCCCAACGGCTTCAGAAGCAATATGAGCTGTATCGTACCGGAATTATTCCCCAGACCACAGTGCAAATCCAATCCGCCATGAGCGCCTATACCGTCAACAAGGCCGACTTCATGACCCTGCTCGACAGCCGTATGCGACTTTACCGCTTCGAGTTGGACTTCCATCAGGCCCTCACCGATTACGCCAAGAGCATCGCCGTCCTCGAGGCCGCGGTGGGGACGCCCCTGGTGCTTGGCAAGGAGCAAGAATAATGCGCTCTTTTCATTTCGTACTACTACTGATCTTGCTGGCCGTCGGATGGGCGCTTCTCGGACAGGCCGCCGATGAACATGCGGGCCATGCCCCCACGGCCCCGGCGTCCGGAGATAATAAGGCCCTATCCGATTTCGATGAACTCAAAAGCCTGGATGTCGGGCAACTCCAAAATAAGGGCAAGATGATCGAGTTGGCCCCGGGCAGCGTCCAGATATCTTCCGAAAGGCAGCAGTTGATCGGCGTCAAACTCGGAAAAGTAGAAACGCGGCCGCTGGAAAAGGTTATCCGCACCGTCGGACGCATCGAGTACGACGAAAAACGTGTCGGAGTTGTCTCGACCAAGATCGCCGGCTGGGTGGAAGAGCTTTATGCCGACTTCACGGGCCGTTTTGTAGCCAAGGGACAGCCTCTCCTTACGATTTACAGCCCTGAACTCGTGTCCACCCAGGAGGAATACCTTCTGGCGTTGAGCGCTCGTCGCAGCTGGGAAAACAGCCCTTACGCGGAGATCTCGGGCGCCGGCGATGTGCTGATCGATTCGACGCGCCGGCGTCTTCTGTTCTGGGACATCAGCGAAGACCAAATCGCGCAACTGGAAAAGAACGGCAAGATTCAAAAGACCTTGGCGCTGCACTCGCCGCTGAGCGGCATCATCCTGGAGAAGTCGATTTTTCGCGGCGCCTATGTCGATCCGGGCGCCACGCTCTTTAAAATCGCGGATCTTTCGGTAGTCTGGCTGATCGCGGATATCTACGAGTATGAGCTACCGATAATTCGATTAGGACAGTACGCCGATATCACTCTAGCTTCGGGAGAAGTTTTCCGGGGCAAGGCGGTTTACATCTATCCAGCCCTCGATGCACGCACCCGCACTGCGCGCCTGCGGTTTGAGCTCCCGAATCCCAAAGGCCAGCTGAAACCGGAGATGTATGCTGAAGTAGCGATTAAAGTCGATCTGGGCATCCGTAAAGCCGTTCCTGAAAGCGCCGTGATCGAAACCGGCGACCGCAAGGTGGTGCTGGTGTCCAAGGACGCCGGATATTTCGAACCACGGGATATCGTAACGGGCGTTCGAGCGGAAGGCTACTTCGAAGTGGTGCAGGGACTAGAGGCGGGCGAGACGGTGGTGACGAGCGCCAATTTCCTGATCGACTCGGAATCCAAGCTCAAGGAGGCCGTCGGGTCCGTCCACCAACACTAACGAATTAGCGAGGGATGTCCCGTGATCGAGAAGATAATTTCAGCCTGCGCCCGGAACCGCTTCCTTGTCTTCACCGGCGTCTTGCTGCTGGTTCTGGGTGGTGTTTACGCCATGCAGCACATCCCCCTGGATGCCGTGCCGGACATTTCCGACGTTCAGGTGATCGTCTACACACCCTGGGAAGGCCGCAGCCCGGACTTGATCGAGGATCAGGTAACTTATCCCATCGTCTCCAGTCTGATCTCCGCGCCCAAGGTAAAGACCGTGAGGGGCCTTTCCGACTTCGGCTTTTCCTATGTATATGTCATCTTCGAAGACGGCACGGATATCTACTGGGCCCGTTCGCGAGTATTGGAGTACATGCAACAGCTCACCGGCCGGCTGCCGGAGGGCGCGGTACCGGTGCTGGGCCCGGATGCGACCGGTGTGGGATGGGTCTACACCTACGCCGTGGTGGACGAAAGCGGACGGCACGACCTAGCCGAGCTGCGTTCCCTGCAAGACTGGTACTTGCGCTATGCCCTTGCCAGCGTTCAAGGAGTTTCGGAAGTAGCCAGCATCGGAGGCTTCGTCAAGCAGTATCAAGTCAACATCGATCCCAACCGTCTATCGGCGTATAATATTTCCATTCTGGACGTTATCAGCCGCATCAGGATGTCCAACAGCGACGTCGAAGGGCGGCTGATGGAATTCAGCGGCCGGGAATACATGGTGCGAGGCCTGGGATACCTGAAATCGGTGGAGGACATCGGCGGGATCGTAATGGGCAACCAGGGTGGCACCCCAATCCTGTTGCGTGACGTCGCAGAAGTAGTCGTCGGGCCGGACATCCGCAGGGGCATTGTGGAATTGGACGGTCTGGGTGAAGTGGCGGGCGGAGTGGTCGTGATCCGCTTCGGCGAAAACGCATTGAACGTCATCAACGCCGTCAAAGCGAAGATCGCCGAAATCGCCCCGGGATTGCCCGAAGGGGTCAAGATCGTGCCCACCTACGACCGATCGGATCTGATTCGCCAATCCATCCACAATTTGCAGAAAACGCTGCTGGAAGAGATCATCGTGGTCAGCCTGGTGGTGATCGTTTTTCTATTGCACTTCAGATCCGCCCTGGTGCCTATTTTCGCCTTGCCCATCGCCCTGATTATCTCCTTCATTCCCATGTATTTCTTTCGAATCTCTTCCAATATCATGAGCCTGGGCGGACTGGCGCTCTCCATCGGCGTGCTGGTGGACGCTTCCATTGTGATGGTCGAAAACGGCTACCGGCGTCTTTCAGAAGGCAGCGACGAGGAGCGTAAGAACAGCGTCGCTACGATCGTCAGTGCTTGTCAGCAGGTCGGACGGGGCATCTTCTTCGCACTGGTGATCATCATTATCTCTTTTGTGCCCGTATTCATGCTCGAGGCCCAGGAGGGTCGGTTGTTTCGTCCCCTCGCCTTCACCAAGACCTTCGCCATGGCCGCCTCTTCGCTGCTGGCCATCACACTCGTGCCCATCCTGATGATCCTTTTCCTGCGCGGCAGACGCCTAAGGCCCGAGGAACAGAACCCGCTGTCGCGCATTCTGAGGAGGATATACGCGCCTATCCTGGCCTGGTGCCTTCGATTCAAGAAGACCGCCATCGCGATCAACTTCCTGCTCATTCCTCTGGCGATTTTTCTGGCGCTGCGCATCGGCAGCGAATTCATGCCGCCGCTTTACGAGGGAACCATATTCTACATGCCGGTAACCAACCCAGGCATTTCGGTGACGGAAGCCCGGAACCTGCTCGCGACCCAGGACCGCATCCTGAAGAGTTTTCCCGAAGTCCTGTCGGTTTACGGAAAGGCCGGCCGGGCCGAAACGTCCACGGATCCGGCGCCGTTCAGCATGATGGAGACCACCGTGCAGTTGAAACCCCGCGACCAGTGGCGTAAGGTCGCTAGGGAGTACGACTTTCTGCCGGAAGGGTTACGTCCGGCCGCCAGACGCATCTTCGGCGCCGAGCGCTCCCTGAGTTTTAAAGAACTGGTGGAAGAGATGGATCGGCGCATGCAGTTTCCCGGCATGCAAAACGCCTGGACCCAGCCCATCCGGGCGCGCATCGACATGCTCAGCACCGGCATCCGCACACCGGTGGGCATCAAGATTTTCGGTCCGGATCTCAATACCATTCAACAGCTTGGAATCGCCGCCGAACAAATCCTCAAATCGGTGCCCGGGACTCGCAGCGTATACGCCGAGCGCGTGGCCGGCGGTTATTTCACCGATATCCGGATCAAGCGAGACGCCATTGCACGCTATGGACTGACCGTGGGCGATGTCCAGCAGGTGATCCAGTCCGCCATCGGCGGTATGAACATCACCCGCACCATAGAAGGTCGCGAACGCTACCCGGTGAACGTACGCTACATGCGCGAACTACGGGACGACATCGAAAAGATCGAGCGCATCCTGGTGCCGGTGAACATAACCGGCGCCGGCGGGGCCATGAATGCGCCCGCTGCATCCGGCGCGCAGGTGAGTCAGATTCCGCTGGCGCAACTGGCCGATATCCGCCTGACCAGCGGACCGGCCATGATCCGAGACGAAGACGCCATGCTGGCCGGCTATGTCTTCATCGATGTCACCGGGCGCGATCTGGGCGGCTATGTCGAAGACGCCAAGCAGGCCATCGCCGAAAAGCTGCACCTGCCCACGGGCTATTTCCTTTCATGGAGCGGACAGTACGAATTCCAACTGCGCGCTAAAGAACGGCTCAAAGTCGTGTTGCCGATTGTCTTTTTCGTTATTTTCATTTTGCTCTATATGACCTTCCGCTCCATTTCGGAATCGATCATCCTGATGCTGGCTGTTTTGTACGCCATGACCGGCGGGGTGATCCTGCAGTATCTACTCGGCTACAATTTCAGCGTGGCCGTGTGGGTAGGCTATATCGCTTTGTACGGCATCGCTGTGGAAACCGGCGTGGTGATGATCATCTACCTGCACGAAGCGTTGGACAAGCGATTGAGCCGTGGGTCGGTCAGTCAGGCCGACATCCTCGAGGCCACCGTAGAAGGCTCGGTGCTCCGCCTGCGCCCCAAGATCATGACCGTGGGCACGACCCTGATGGCCCTGGTTCCGATCATGTGGTCGGTCGGCGTAGGGTCCGATGTCATGAAGCCCATTGCGGCGCCCATCATCGGGGGACTGGTCACCTCCACGGTACATGTGCTGATCATAACGCCGGTGATTTTTGCCATGATCAAATCCCGGGCACTGAAAAAAGGAAAATTGAACATATCGGAATTGAGCCATTGAAACCGACAACCGTACCATCCGAGGAGGTATTATGTTCCAATCTCATTTGATCACGTTGTGTCTCCTGCTGACGCTGTGCCTAGCCGGCCCCGCACGGGTCGTAGCGCAACACAACCATGGCGCCGCGACCCACGAAACGGGAGCCATGACCACCCAGGACGTCTTGGCGGAAGGGGTTGTGATCAGTTTTTCCGTGATGGCCAACTCGGAGCACTTGAAGATGCTGCGCGAGATGAAGATGAAAGAGAACGTCGAGGCCGGAACCACCCACAACATCACCGTGGTGCTCAAAGATCAAAAATCGCAGCAGCCGATCACCGATGCAAGTGTCAGTATGCGCCTCATCGATCCGTCCGGAAAGGACCAGCTCAAAGCACTGACTTTCGAACCGTCGATGAACAGCTACGATGCTTATGTCAACATGCCCGTGAAAGGTCGATATCAGATCCTGGTGCTAGCCAGATATGGCGACCAGAAGAAGACAGGAGGCATTTATTACGACCTCCACTAGGTGGACTTATTTACTATCGGTTGCGGCTAACCACAACGGAGAGGGCGGCTGAGCCGTCCCCTTTCCTTGCATCGAACAAGCAGAAGATTTCATTCCTACCTGATCGGGGATCATTCCGGGGATTCTCCCATGGGGTTTTCCATGAGCTGCTCCACGGATTCTTCCATTCCCACGACTTCGTAGCCGGTCACATGTATTATTTTTCCTCTTTGGGTTCGTGAACTGAGCCCGATACTTCCAATTTCTTGTCGATCATGTTCATCAGCTCAGCGCCCTCGTCCTTCCCCGCAACCTCAAATTTGCCTTCGCTCTCGGTTGCGATTCCGGCAGGGGTGATTTTCTCTTCCTTGTTCCCGGCCGTTTCCACCACCGTGCCGGTAATCGTCCTTTCGTTTGCTGCGTCGGCCGCCGGACGCGGAAAGCCGATCCCGAATTCGCTTTCTGCCGTTGGCACAATTGCGGTATGATACCCTGCAATCTCGGAATCCATGGGCGGACCATTGAATGATGAGTCGAGCATAATCGAATCGAGTCGTCTTGTCCGATCGTTTAACCCCTCAGACGAGCAGGAAATCGGCAACCGAAATGAACGGTCTCAGCCCGGAAACCTATTTGGGTTTGATTGCCATTGGCTTGGGCGTCGGAACTTATGGGACGCTCATCGGGGCCGGCGGCGGCTTTGTATTGATGCCGCTGCTGCTCCTCTTTTTTCCAAATGAAACGCCGGAGAAACTCACAAGCATTTCTCTGGCGATCGTGTTTTTGAACGCCCTGTCGGGATCGGGAGCCTATGCCCTGATGCGGCGGATCGACTACAAGTCCGCGCTATTATTCGCTGTCGCCACCATTCCCGGGGCGATTTTCGGAGCCCTCAATACCGGCTTCATCCCTCGCCGTCTGTTTGACGTGATATTTGGGATCTTGCTTGTAGGCGCCGCGGTCTTTCTAAATCTCCACCCCGGAATGGCGGCAAAGGGCCGGACGGTTTATTTTTTTGACCATGACATGATGAGCCGTCACCTGAAAGAGACGGACGGAACCACTTTCGACTACGCTTTCAACCCCAAGGCGGGGGTGTTGCTGAGCCTGTTTATCGGGTACATTTCGAGCTTTCTAGGCATCGGTGGAGGCATTATCCATGTTCCCGCGCTCGTGTACCTGCTACACTTTCCCGTGCACGTGGCGACCGCAACTTCCCATTTGATTCTGGCGATCATGGCGTTTACGGGAACCGTTGTGCATATTTTGACCGGCACCTTCCCATATGGGGTCCATTATATGATTTCTCTGGGCATCGGGGTCCTGCTGGGTGCTCAAATCGGAGCCCGGCTCTCCCGGTTTCTCACCGGGAACTGGATTATCAGAAGCCTGGCGGCGGCGCTCGGGCTGGTCGGCATCAGAATCCTGTTCTTAGCTGTGTGAGCAGCCATTCGAAACTACGGGTTAGGGGTAATCTCACGTCCTTCAGATCGTTAATTTTAGCCATAGGCACGTCCTCTCTATGATATGGTTCGAACCCAACCTATCCGATCGGCCCACAGATCGCCATTCTGTTGGCTGTGTGGGGCCTCGCACTGTTTCCGGTTACCTTTTTTGTTTCCAGCGCCGTTACTGTTAAGGAGTGACGTTGTGCGTAGATGGAGCAAGCTCAGACTGATTTTTTATTTGAATATTCTGGCTGTTGCCTTGCTGCTCGTCTACAAGGTCTATCTGAATTTTTTCGAAGAGGACTTCGAGAGCGTCCATGCGCGACAGGTCGAACGTATCGAGGCGAAACTGAGTGGACGGTCCTCGTTCACGTTTGCGGTAGTGGGTAATATCAATAACTCGGTGGGCATCTTCGATCGGAAAATTATCCCCATGATCAACGGTCGAGGTGTGGATTTTGCCGTTTCGGCCGGCAATGCGGTCAGCAGCGGCGGGGAGGACAAATACCGGGCGATCTATCGAACACTGAGCCAATTGCAGATGCCTTACCTACTCACTTTCGGAGAGAACGAGGACAGCAGGCTCGGCGGTTTTCGGTTCTACGATCATTTCGGCCCTTATTTGTTTGCGTTTTCGGCCGGTAACAGCCGTTTCGTATTCCTGGACAGCACGGGAAAGACGTCTTGGGAGTGGCAGCTCCGTTGGCTCGAGGAAGAATTGGCCGTTACCTCAAGCGAGCATACCTTTCTCTTCTCCGGCCGTCCCGTCAGGCCCATCGACAGGAAAGGCGTATTGGACTTCGGCGACGACTATCTTCTCCCGGAGGAGGTCAGCGATCGATTCACGGCGATCATCGAACGTTTCAGGGTGGATGCGGTGTTCTCCGCCAACGTGCCGCTGTTCTCACGCGTACGAAACAAGGACACCGAGTATGTAGTGACCGGTGGAGCGGGCGGGTTGGTGCTCAACAACGAACGCAGCTATTATCATTATGTCGAAGTTGCCGTCCAGGGCGATCGTGTCGATGTCGCGCCCATCCGACTCGATATCGGTCAGCACCCTGTGTTTCGCACTCTGGAAAGCTTGTGGTTCTTCGTTCATTCCGTTTTTTATGTGGGCTACCTGAACTTTCTGCTCCTGGTAAGCGTTCTGATCGCCATAGCCATCTGGTTGTACGTCGCCGTCTTCACGGAGCGGAACTACTATCCCAATTTCGACCTGGAGCCTGAGCCGTTTCTGAGGCGCCCTCTTCGGGTCGCCATGTTCACCAATAGCTTTCTGCCCTTTGTCGGCGGTGTGCCGATATCCATCGACCGCTTGCGACGGGGGCTGAAAACACTGGGCCATCAGGTGTTGATTGCGGCTCCCAGCTACGATGCTAAACCGGAAAACAAGGAAGAGGAAGACACCTTGCGGCTTCCGGCGCTCATTCGGCTTGGTGAGAAGGGTGAGTTTCCGATTCCGAATATTTTCTCTTTGCCTATTTACCGGGCGGTGGCCGCCTTCCGACCGGATGTCATCCATTTGCATCATCCGTTCTGGCTGGGTAGAGCCGGTTTGTTCCTCGCACGGCGCCTGAAGGTGCCCGTGGTGTATACTTACCACACACGCTTGGAACACTTTGCCCACTATATGCCCTTGGCCCGAACGCTTTTCCGGAATCTGATATCGCACGCCCAGGTAAGGCGCTTCGCCAACCGGTGTGACGGTGTGGTAGTGCCTACCGAATCCGCGGAAGAGTATCTGCGCATGATTGGCGTCAAAAGCCCTATATTTGTGCAGCCTACCGGAGTAGATCCCCAATGCTTTCTCCATGTGGACAACGGCGAGCTCGACAAGCTTCGCGCTCGGCTCGGCATCGGCGATGAAAGGATACTGATCAGTGTATCGAGGTTGAGCAAGGAGAAGAATATCGATTTCATGCTCGATGCCATCCACGACCTCGCGAAGAGCTGTCATCTACCATTCAAGCTCCTGATCGTCGGCGAAGGCACGGAGCGTGACCACCTGCGAGAAAGAATCCGTCAACTGGGCTTGGAAAAACAGGTTTTTCTCCTCGGGGCGGTGCCTCCCGAAGAGGTACCCGCGTACTGTCGCCTGGCGGACATTTTCGTCTTCGCCTCGCGCGCCGAAACCCAGGGAATGGTGATTCTGGAAGCGATGGCAGCCGGACTGCCGGTGGTGGCGGTTCGATCGAGCGGTATCAATGATTTTATTCAAAACGGGTTCAACGGGTACACGACCAAGCTGAATGCCGGACTTTGGGGAGAGCACATTGAAAAGCTCCTGGCGGATTCCGCACTGCGCGAGCGGCTTGCCGCAAACGCGCGGGAATTCGCCAAGGTGTACAGTATCGAGAAATTCGGATACGAGATGACTCAAGTGTACGCTCGCGTACTTGCAGCGAAAGTGACATCGGCACTGAATTGACTTGAAATCGAGCGGTCTAGAGGGAATCCCTTCCTTCCCGTTGGTTCAAGTGCGCGATGTGAAGAAGCAACCGCCGGCCTTCGGCCAATGGAACACCATCATTCTATGTGAGGCGGTTGGCGCGCATCATCGATGCCCCGAACCATGCCGCTACAGGATCAGGGAACCGCGCCCGAAGCCGGATAACGATCATGCGTTTGCCCGCGATGGAGAGTGGCTTCAGTTCGTCGAGGAAAAAGGACTCGACCCCGCGTTTTCCTTTCGATCGTCCCTGGTTTGCTACGGATGTTTGATAAACGTCCCCTTTTCGTATTCCTCGAAAGCGATTTGCAGTTCCTCCTGGGTGTTCATGACGATGGGACCGTACCACGCGACCGGCTCACCAATCGGCTTTCCCGAAACCAAGAGAAAACGGACCGGAATCGCCTGGGTGGATATGGCCACCTCGTCGCCGTCACCGTATAGGATAAGACTCTCGGAACCACAGGCGCACTTCCGGTTCATATCGAAATAGTTCTCCCCAACCACTTCGTGGGCGAAGGGGTTTCGTTCCGGGTCAAAGTAACCTTCTCCTTCCACCACATAGGCAAACACCTTGTGTCCCCTCCGGATGGGATGCTTGAAGGTCGTTCCCGGCGGCGCCGTCACGTCCAGATAGGCGGGATCGACGACCACGTCCCTCACCGGCCCCTTCACTCCGCCGACCTCGCCGCAGATCACTTTCACACGAACCTCTCCATCGAGACTCACCTCCGGGATCTCCTCGCTCACAATTCCACGGTAGCGCGGTCCCATCATCTTGTGGGAGGCGGGAAGGTTCGCCCAGAACTGGAACCCCCACATGAGTCCGTTGTCATCGCCTTTCGGCATTTCCTGGTGAATGATGCCGCTGCCCGCGGTCATCCACTGCACGTCGCCCGAAGCGATGACCCCTTGGTTTCCCATGCTGTCCCCGTGTTCCACCCTTCCATGGATGACATAGGTGATCGTCTCGATCCCACGGTGCGGGTGCCATGGAAATCCCTTCAGGTAATGGGGCGGGTAGTCCGAATGGAAGTCGTCCAGCATGAGAAAAGGGTCGAACTGGGGAACCTGGTTGTAGCCGAAAGCCCGTTTCAGATGCACGCCGGCGCCCTCGATGGTCGGCTTGCTCTTCCACACTTTACTGATCATGCGCACGGATTTCATTTTTTCCTCCTATCGTCCAGGCGTGACAAATACCTGAAGGAATGTAGTTTGAATATGGAAAAAGGAAAATGAGGTGGATCATGTATTTTGGGAGTACATACCGCGTGACCAAGGGAGGCACATAAACGGACCTCTTTCAGACCACCAAAGAGAATGCCGGGCAGCATCTGAAAGATAGAGCATTCAGAGGGCGAATTGCTTGAACATTCAACGGATGCATAAAGAGGAGCCAACCATCGACGCAACTCTCATCAATCCGGTTACCAAATGAACAAAACCCCGCATCGACGATACGGGGCTTCGTTTTTCTCTCTGTTCCTATTCCGAATTCGGATCATGGAAAGGAAAGATGCTCGCGATCCGATTTTCTAAGTGATTTCCAGGACCTTGTCGAGCGAGCCTCTTTGTTCGCCGAAGGCCGGGTCGAGGGGCTATAGTCAAAGTCCGAAAAGGTACATCGCTTGACCTGCGAACCGAGGATCCGATCGATGGAGCGTACGATGGCGGAATCGTCACTGGTGATCAGATTAAAAGCCTTTCCACTCTTTTCGGCGCGACCCGTCCTTCCAATGCGATGGATGTAGGCTTCGGGAGTGGTGGGGACATCGTAGTTGACGACATGGGAGACATTGGAAACGTCAATACCGCGCGCCGCAATATCCGTGGCCACAAGGATCTGGAACCTTCCCGACCGGAAGCCGTTCAGTGCAGCCTGGCGGCGTGCCTGAGAAAGGTTCCCTTGCAGAGAGGTTGAACCGTATCCGGCCTTGCATAGAGCTTCACTTAGACGCTTGGCGCGTTGTTTGGTCCGAGTAAAGACAAGAACCGATCCGACATCCGTATCCTTCAGGATTTTAAGCAGCAAAGATGTCTTCAAATCTTGCGCGACGGGGAAATGAAAGTGACTGACCGTATCCGCAGGCGCCGTGTTCCCCACTTGAACGGTAACCGGTTTGCACAATACCTCGAACGCTAGTTGTCGAATTTCGTTAGGCATGGTAGCGGAGAACATCAGCGTCTGACGCTTGGTGGGGATACGCTTCAAAATTTTTCGAATGTCGGGGATAAACCCCATATCCAGCATCTGGTCCGCCTCGTCGAGAACCAGTACTTCGAGAAGGGAGAAATCCACATTGCCCCGGTTGATATGGTCGATAAGGCGGCCGGGGCAAGCCACGATGATTTCAGCGCCCCTTTTTAGTTTTTGAATCTGAGGGTTGAGCGGTACGCCTCCGTAAAGGGTGATGCAGCGCAACCGGGTTTGAGTTCCAAGGGTGTTGATATCCTGGTGGATCTGTTCGGCAAGTTCGCGAGTAGGAGCGATGATCAGGGCTCGTACGCGGCCGCGTTTCTTATCCACGAATCGATTCAGTAACGGCAACGCGAAGGCGGCTGTCTTGCCGGTGCCCGTCTGGGCCAGGCCCATGACGTCGAGTCCTTTCATCAATGGAATGATGGCCTTCTCTTGAATCGGAGTCGGTCTCTCGAATCCGGCGGCCGTGATTCCGGCAGCTACACTCGGATGAAAATGAAATTCCTTAAAGTCCAAAAAATACCTTCTTTCTGTGTTCCAATAAAAAAGCCCTGGATTCATTCCAGGGCTTACGTTCGCGTAAATAACAACCAGGAACAACGTTTGTATGCACCCTACAGCTTGTTTGAACCGCTGTCAAGCCCATTTGATCCGCTTTCATTCTTGCCAACTCCTCTGGTTTGATGTATATAAATGGGTTTTTATTCATGCACACTCAAATTGACCACCGGGAAAACTAGATACAAGCGAAAGGGTTAGTAATGAAGATAGCGTTCATCGGACTGCCCAACTCGGGCAAAACAACCATCTTTAACGCGCTGACGAAAGCGGAAGCGGCAATAACGAACCACGTCAACGCCAAGGCCGAGCCCAACCAGGCGGTGATCCATGTCGGTGATGACCGAGTTACCCGCCTTTCCAAACTCTATCATCCCAAAAAGACGACCTACGCCACCATCGAGATGGTGGATTTTTCCGGGTTCAACAACGGCTCGGGCCGTACCGGGCTGTTCCCTCCGGAGCTCATGCAACAGGCAAAGAACGCTCATGCGCTGGCCCTGGTTGTCCGGAATTTCAAGGATGACCTGAACGGCGCCCCCACTCCGGTCGTAGACTTGGAACAGATCCGGGATGAAATGCTGCTGGCCGACCTCGTCCTCGCAGAGGGTCGACTGGAACGCATTCAGCACTCCTTTGACCGGGGAATCAAGTCCAACGAATTGATATCCGAAGAAAGTCTGATGCGAAAAATCACGAGCCGGCTCGAGGCCGGGCTCCCCATCCAGGGAATGGATCTGTCCGAGGATCAGAAAAAGATCGCGCGCGGTTTCCAGTTTCTGTCGGGCAAGCCGCAGCTCGTGATCCTCAATTCCGGTGAATCCGAGTATGGGAAGAACCAGACGGTCGTCGAGATGATCGAGAGGACTTTCAGAGTAATCGAATTCGCCGGCAAGTTTGAAACGGAACTCTCGCGCTTGGAGGACGCGGAGGAAGCCCGGATGTTCATGGAGGACATGGGAATCCGGGACTCGGCCCGGGACCGTCTGACACGGGCCTGCTACGGGATGCTGGGCTACATCAATTTCTTTACCGTTGGGCCCGACGAAGTCCGCGCATGGAACGTTCGAAACGGGGACTCCGCGGTGGACGCCGCCGGCGCAATTCACTCGGACATAGCCCGTGGCTTTATCCGCGCGGAATGCTTCAGCTACGATGACATTCTGGCCTACGGATCGGAAAAAGGAGTGAGAGAGAAGGGGCGATTTCGAGTCGAGGGCAAGAACTACCTCGTTCAAGATGGTGACATTTTGAATTTCCGGTTTAACGTGTAGCCCGGAATCGTACACATAGGGGACGAGAGCACCCTGGCGATAGCCGATGGAGAGTGAGGCCAAAGAAGCCGGACCTGCCTCGCTCTCCGCTAACGAGCCGGCCGGCGACTTTCCATTCTCGACCGGTTTGAACGGGAGAGCCTGATCGGCCGTCCGCCGGATCCGTTCGTTTCAAGGAACCTCCATATGATGGTTGATCGGCCTTGTACCTGTTTTTTGCGTATGTCCGTCACGTCCCGGGTCAATGCCCGAAAAAGTCGGCGACATACTTGACGGCCGTAAAGATGATAATAGCGGCCAGCATACACTTAATGGCTTTGGCCGGAACGAACTTCTGGCAACGGGCCCCCAGGTACATCCCCGCCGTCCCGCCTATTCCGAATAGAATTCCCAACAGCCAATCCGGGGCAATCGACATATTCGGATACAGGGGGGCGATGGATTGATAGAACGCCACACCGGCGACCGATGTAACGAAAGTGCCCATCAGGGCCGCTCCGGCTATGGTATGCACGGGTAACCCGAAAAAAGTGACGAAGAACGGAGCGATAATCGCGCCGCCGCCGATGCCGTAGATCCCTCCCACAATGCCGACGACGAAGCTCAGGGAGAAAATGCCCCAGAACGAAACGTCGTAGTGCTCACCATAAAATGTGTACCCGATTCGCTTCAAATTGAAGTGGGTGACCTTGACGGCCGCCAAGGACGCTTCAGAAGGATCCCGGCCGGTAGTGTCCGAGCGATGCCGGCGAACCGTCTCTCGGAAACGATCTTCGCTGCGGGCTTGGGTAGTTGCTTTGCCCGTCTTGTTCTTTACCAGATCCCCCACCATCCGGATGCCGATATAGAGCAGCACGGCGGCCGCGAACAATTTTAAATGCTTTGGATCCGGCAGGTAAGAGACCCTTAGGAGAGCACCGATGAAAACCCCGGGCAGCGTACCGGCCACCACGACCCAGGTCAGCGGCCACACCATTCTTCGCTCTTTCCAATACCGATAGACCCCGCTTGGAATGGCGACGACATTGAACAATTGGTTGGTGGCGCTGACCGAAGGATGGGTGTACCCGAGAAACGACATTTGGAACGGCAAGAGAAGAAAAGCTCCTGAAACTCCTCCCATGGAGGTGAAAAAGGAGATCACCAGAGCGACCAGGGGTGGAATCCATGGAGCGACTTCGATTCCGGCGGTCTGAAAGAGCATCTCGGCCTCCATTTGAAAAGCGCTTGACTTAATAGACACGAAACATATTATTTTCGTGTTAATATGTATCAAAGCCATAGGACCAACGTCAAGATGATTTTGCCGGGTGACTCGTCGCGCGGCTAAGCTATAATCAAACGAACGGATCGATCCGGGTCACACCGGAAACCTCGGCGGAGAGACTCATGAACGCGAAAACGAAAGAACATCCAGCGTCGTCCGCTCAACAACCACCCATCCAAAAGAATACGAACCACGGGCGCATCGTTTCGATTCCGGACGAAGACCAGTGCCTGGACGCCGTTCAGCTCCATCGATTGGAGCACTCCTTTCGGGAGTGGGCCGAGAGTTCACCGCGCGCTGACGTACGCCTGTCACGCCGTCGCATCGTACTCATCTTTCTTTTGATCCGGTACACAGGGGCCAAGTTGAACGAGGTTCTGTCCCTGAACCCCTTCGGGGACATCGATACTAAACGGCAATGCATCCTCTTTCGCCGCGCGGACCTTATGTCGGAAACGAACCCAAGGGAGGTTCAGATTTCGGAGGACTTATCCGGTGAGATTCAACGAACGCTGGATGATCCCGCTTTCAGAAATCCTCTGCAGAGCCGTTTCGGCGTCGATCCGGGCTTCGTGCGCCGCAAGTTTTATGAACGGGCCCAAGCCTGCGGATATCCCAAGCGGCTGGGTAGTCCGGAGCTGATTCGCAAGGCGCGGGCCGTGGAGATGATGCAAGGCAACATGCCGCTGCCCGTGGTTCAGATGATGCTGGGCCATTCGACGCCCAATCTGACATCGTCTTATGTCTCCTTTTCAGAGGATGAAATCCAGCAGGTGACCAGGCTGTTTCTGGAGAGAGAAGCGTCTCGTAAGACCAGTGCGCGTAACGCGTTCTTCGGCAAAATCCTAACGATCCACCGCGGAGATATACAGGCTTGCGTGAATCTGACCACCATGAGCGGCCACTCGGTCACCACGGTCATCACCATCGACAGCTTGAACAGACTGGCGTTAAAGGAAGGGGGGTTGATCAGGGCCGAAGTCAAGGCGCCGTGGGTTATTCTCGAGCAGGGGGATAAAGAACCGGCGTGCAGCGCGGAAAACAGGTTTCACGGCCGTATCGTCCGTATAGCCGGGGGTGAAGTCAATACGGAGTATGCTGTCCGTATTTCCGATGGGACGGAATTGTGCGCCCTTGTCTCGACCGCAGGCAGCCGGCAGCTCAATCTCAACGTCGGTGATCCGGTTTGGGCATTGTTCAACAGTTTTGCCGTGGTGCTGCACATCGATTAAGCGACCCCTGCTCTTACGAAACGACAGAATACGAACCAAGGTCGGCGGGAAAGATTCGGCGAGATCGCAGTCCTGCTTCCCTGCCTCGCGACTGAACATGATAACCTTATGGGTCAATCTGTTCCGTCCTTTAAGAGTCGGCCGATGCTCATCGCTCGGCTCATGCGTTCCTCAGCTTCTTTGCGTAAGCCGCCGCCTCGAGACCCGCAACGCACCCCTCGCCGATCGCCTTGGCCACCTGCCACGGAGGACCACAGATATCCCCGGCGGCGTATACACCCGGGACATTGGTCTCTTGCTTTTTGTTGGTTGCGATATACTTCATGGTATCCTTGTCCAGAGCGACCCCCAATGCCCCCGCCAGCATGGTGGCCCCTTTGGCTCCGAGTTCAATGAAAACGCCCCCAACGTCTATGCGTGCGCCGTCATCCAATTCCAGGCCTGTTACTGATTCGTCGCCCAAGATTTCCGCAACCTTCCTGCTTTCATGAAGCTGAATGGGGCTCTCCCTGATCTTTTCGATCAGAACATCGGTCGCATCCGGCTTGTCACAGATCAAGTGCACTTCCTTGGCATACAGGAGCAACGTCAGAGCGCCCGTCAGGGCCGCGCTCTCGCATCCGATCATGGCCACGGCTTCTCCTTTGTAGAAACCCGCATCGCAGTCCACGCAATAGCTGATCCCTCGTCCCAAGAGATTCTTTTCCCCTTTCAAGCCGAGCTTCTTGCGGGAAATGCCCATGGCAAAGATCAAGGCCGCAGCGTCGAGATGTCTTCCGCTCTCGACCTGCAACGAAAAGCGCCCATTGTCCATCGTAATTTCGGTCACATCCTGCTCGAGGAACTTCGCGCCCGATTCTTCTGCTTTCAGGTGAGCCTGTTTCAGAAGTTCCGCGCCCGTGTCCCCGTGCAGGCAGCAGAAATTTTCAATGTGTGCGTTGTAGGAACTGCTTCTGGGAAGTCTTCCAAGGACCAAGACCGAGGCCTTTCTGCGCCCCGCATGGATGGCCGCTTGGAGCCCCGCGGGTCCGGAGCCCAAGATGACCACATCGTAACGCTCGTCCGTCATTTCATACTCCCACGTTACCGGTAAAAAAGCGCCGCATGGCGCTGAAGTTCAATCGACGTGTTCGTGCAATTCTTCATATAAAACAATTTAATATATCAATATATTAAAGTCTTAGATAAGCCAAGGGCGTACAAGGATCAGAGCTGTTTTTACCTTCCGAGCAAGCCCTACAGACCCCCTGCGATATCGCTGCGCTATTTTGCAGTCTTCAACAATCTAGCGTTAACTGCGACAATCACGGTGCTCAAGGACATAAGAACCGCCCCAATGCCCGGGGACAGCAACACTCCGTAGGCGGACAAGACTCCTGCGGCGAGCGGTATGGCGAATGCGTTGTACCCCGTGGCCCAAACCAGGTTTTGGATCATTTTGCGGTAAGTGGCCTGCGAAAGGCCCAAAATGGCCCCGGCGTCCAGCGGATTGCTGCGGACCAGGATGATATCCGCCGCCTGAACCGCCACGTCCGTACCTGCGCCGATAGCAATTCCCACATCGGCCTCCGCAAGGGCAGGCGCGTCATTAACGCCGTCTCCAGTCATGGCCACGGCCAGTTCCCGAGACTGGACTTCTCTTACCTTTTCCGCTTTGTCTTCAGGTAAAACCTCTGCGAAATACTCGTCAAGGCCGACCTCTTCAGCCACCCACCTGGCCACCAATTCATTGTCTCCAGTAAGCATTATACATTGGACGCCCAACTCTTTGTGCGCTGTAACCGTAAGCAACGGCAATGGCGATGGGGGCCATCATTCCGGGCTGTCGCTTTTTCAGCTCATCGACGAGCCCTTTGAGAAACGGCCTGCCGCCGTAAACGAAAACAAACGACGAAAGTACCCACAACACATAGTCGTCCCCCGGAAATCCAAGAGCCTGCTTGACCCCTAAAAACGCCTGGATCATGGGAGAAAATACCAGAATAGGGATCGTAACCAGCAAGGAGATCCAGAAACGCTTTCTGAAGTCCGCCACCATGTGCGCGTGGTGATCGCCGCCCTTGTGTCCGTCGTGCTCCCTGCCTCCTTCGTGATCCCGGCGCTTCATACCGTTGTGGTTTTTGTGTCTTTCATGACCTTTATCCAGTTCAGGGTCACCTAATGAATCGCCGACTGTATTCTTGTCGGTTTGCTGTTTTTCCGCGATTGTCTTGCCTTCTTCTCAGATATCCAATTTCCCGATAATTCCTTTTAAGGTTTCGGCTGAAGCCAGGAGTTGGCGCCTTTCGGAGTCATCCAGGTTTATGTGGATATGCTTGGAGACACCATTCATGTTCAGAATGGCCGGTATGCTCAAGCAAACATTCGATATGCCGTGGTAATCATCCACCAGTGTGGAAACGGTAAGGACGCTGTTCTCGTCACGGAGTATGCTGATGATGATTCGCACCACTGCCAGGGCAATAGCGAAGTTGGTATATCCTTTTCGGTTGATAATCTCGTATGCGGCATTTTTAACCTGCCTGAAAATCTCTTCTCTTTCCTCCGAAAGGCAGCTTCTTTCGCAGACAGAGCAGTACTGGCTTAAAGTCAAGCCCGCGATATTGGCCTGGCTCCAGACCGGAACCTCACTGTCGCCGTGTTCTCCTATAATGTAGGCGTGAACATTGCGGGGATCCACCTGACAATGCCTGCTGAGAAGGAACCTGAAACGGGCCGTATCGAGCGTGGTTCCGGATCCGATAACGCGGTTCATGGGATATTCGGAAACTTTGAGGGCAACGTAGGTCAATATATCGACCGGGTTGGATACGATTAACAGGATTCCCGGCTCGTGCGCCACGATCCTGGGAATAATATCTCTGAAAATTCTCGTGTTCTCGGAAACGAGATCCAACCTCGTCTCTTCCGGTTTTTGGGCGGCGCCTGCCGTCACGACCACAATATCGGCTCCCTTGCAATCTGAATAGTTTCCTGCGAAGATTCTCACCGGCTGGACAAAGGAGAGGCCGTCATTGAGGTCCATGGCATGACCTTCAGCCAAGTCGGGGTTGAGGTCGATGAGAACGATGCTGGAAGCGAGTCCGCTCGTCATAAGTGAAAAGCAGATGGTCGCTCCCACCTGCCCGGTTCCCACGATAACGACCTTTCGAGTGGTCGAAACAGGTGTTTCCATTGCATCTGAATACTTCTGCGGGTTGCCCTCGAATTTGGTTTTACAGTCCTCGCTGCAAAAAGAGAAGTTTTCACCCATATATTGAGCTCCGTATCGGCCCTCTTGGCCTTCGATCTCCATACCACAAACCGGGTCCCTGGCCATTGTTTTCGCCCCCTTACACGTTACGTTTGTCCCTGCAAGAGCTTTCTCGCGAAACGTGATGCTACCTCTTTTGCCCAAGAGCCATCTCTTTCCACTACGGGAGTCGAATGCGTAATGGTATGTGCCCAATGAGTCCCCAGCCCCAACATGAGCCATCTGAAGCCATTCGATTCAGGCGCTTCTACAAAATCCGATCTTCCATTCGTTTGCCATCTTTTAAAAACCGGATTTTCAAAACCAGAATTTGATACCTGCCACGAGGGAGGTTGTCTCGATGCTTTCACCGTCGGCCTCAGCCAAATCCGCTGTCTCGCCAAGCTTCCGGCTCCAGGAAACCCCGATGTAGGGGGCGAATTCTCTTCGGATTTCGTAGCGAAGGCGGGCGCCCAACTCGATGTCATTGATGCCCTGGCCGATGCTGAGTTCCTCGACCTCCTGCACTGCAACGTCGATCTCGAAGCGCGGCTGCAAGATCAGCCTTTGACTGAGGAGCAGGTCGTACTCGGCTTCCAGGTTGGCCGAGAGGTCGCCGTCCTGGCTTATATATGCGGTCACATCCACTTCAAACCAATAGCGCGCCAGCCCCTCGATGCCCAGCGCGGCGAAGGTCCGGGTCGGATGCGGCTCGAAATCGTGTCTGACACCGGCCTGCAAATCCCAGAACGTGGCAATGTTACGGCTGTAAAACAGCTCCACCCCGGCCTCCTCGAACGTCTCTTTGTCGAACAGCCAAAAGCCCTCGCTCTTGAACCAGAGCTTGCTATAATCCGTGCCGCCCCATGCCTGAACATCCCAGAAAAGACCGCCCTCTCCATCATTGCTTTGGTACTCCAGGCGGTCCCCACGGAAAACGGCGAAGATTTCGTTGTCGGGAATGGGCTGTACGCCGAAATTCATCTGCGCCCCTGATTGAGCATCTTCCGCGTATTTTTGAATCCTTTCGCCTTTCTCCGGATGGGCATCCACTTTGTGGTAATCGGCTGGAAATGCACGCTCCTCTGAATCGGTGAAGGTCTCATCGGTTGCCAAGGTTGTGGATGGTAGGAGAAAAAGAACCAGCAGCAGCATGCATGTCTTCATTGAATGTCCTCCTCAGGCGACCCGGACTACCTGGAACATGCCGGCTTCCATATGGTAGAGCAGATGGCAATGGAAGGCCCAGTCCCCCTTTTCGATCGGTGTGATGAGCACGGAAAGCACCTCTCCGGGTTTCGTTAGGATGGTGTGTTTGAACGGCAGCTTATCGGCTCCGTTTTCGAGCTGCATCCACATGCCGTGCAGGTGTATGGGATGCTCCATCATGGTGTGATTCACCAAGAAGAGACGCAGTCGCTCGTTGTGGCGGAAAAGGTACGGGCACGGATGCTGAGTGAATTTCTTACCGTCGAAGGAGAACATGTACCGCTCCATGTTCGCGGTGATATTGATCGTCATCTCCCGGTCGACCGTCGCAGAGTACGGCTGCGGTTCGATGGAAACGAGATCGTCGTATGTCAAGACCCGCCAGCCGTCTTTGCCGAGACCGATGCCCGGCTCATCCAGCCGGTATGTCGGATTCGTGATCACCATTTCCACGTTCGAGCGCGACTTCTCCGGTTTGAAAGGCGTAGGTCCGTTGGGCCCGGGGATTCTCGGATCGTCTAGCGAAGCTTTACTTCCGTGGTCCATTTGGCTGTGGCTCATATCCTTCATATTGCCGTGAAGCATCCCGCCCATCCCGATATCCTCGAGGCGTCGTACCGGGCGGGGACGCAGTGCGGGCACAGGGGCTTTCATTCCCGGTTCGGGGGCCAGGGTTCCCCGGCCATAGCCGCTTCGATCCAGGGATTCGGCAAATATGGTGAAAGCCTGGTCCTTCATGGGCCGTACCAGCACATCGTACGTTTCGGCCACTCCGATACGAAACTCATGAACGGACACAGGGCGCACTGCCTTTCCGTCGGCCATGACCACCTCCATGTCCAAGCCGGGGATTCGCACGTCGTAGTTGGTCGTGGCGGAGGCGTTGATGAAACGGAGCCGGACGGTCTCCCCCGGATTGAAAATCGCCGTCCAGTTCATGTCCGGTGAATGGCCGTTCATGAGATACGTATAGGTGTAAGCCGTCACGTCGGCCAAATCGACCGGGCTCATCCTCATCTTGCCCCAGGCCATGCGTTCGGAGATCGGATCTGCAAAGCCGCGCTCACCCACATCTTCGAAAAAGTCCCATATAGTGCGCCGCTGGAAATTGTAATAGTGCCCCATCAGGTTGATGTGTCGGAAAATGGTCTCCGGGTCCTCGAAGGACCAGTCGGACAGCACCACCGGATAGTCCCGGTCGTAGTCGAACGGTTCTCCGTTTTTCGGCTCGATGATCAAAGGCCCGTAAGCCCCGGTCTGCTCCTGAAAACGGGAGTGACTATGGTACCAATACGTACCGGCCTGTTTGACCCGATAGCGATACTCGTAAGTCTCGCCCGGCTGGATGCCGTTAAAGTTCACCCCCGGAACGCCATCCATCCGAAACGGCACCAGGATTCCGTGCCAGTGGATGGAAGCGTGTTCCGTATCCATTAGCCGGCTGGTCACATTGAGAGTGACGTCGCCGCCCTCCCGGAGGTGCAGGAGGGGGCCCGGAACCGTACCGTTTATGGCGGTCGCCGTGCCCTCACGACCGTCTATTTGTACGGGCGAATAACCGATGGTAAAATCGTATCGGCTTTTGGGGGTCCTCTGTTCGATTCCTGGACTGGTTGTAAGCGCCCATGCCGGCATGGGCAGGGTACAGTATAGACCTGTCAGGAAAAGTCCCGCTCCGGTGGTCTTCATAAAATTGCGTCGGGTGATTTCCTTGGAGCCGTTCATTTTGCTCTCCCCATGCGTTTCCGATGAACGACCTTGTCAGCCACTTTGTGGAAATCGCAACGAAGTTGTTTATGCCTCGGTCGGCCGGTATTGGCCCTCGTCCGCCCAGCCAGGGCTTTCTCTCGATCGACGTCCGGACTTCGCCGGACACACGTGTCTTGCAGCACCGATTACTGCTTGCACGGTCGGCTGTTCTATTGACGCTGTTCTTCCGCTTTCCCATGATCTGACGGTTCAGAGTGACCGTGAACCTGAGTTTCTTCTTCGCTCGTCTCCCCGTGTCCGTGTCCCGGCCCCATCCCGCCTTCCTTCATGACCATTTGCCGGTATTGTTCGGGGGCTGTCCGGGGTACGTCTTCTACGAAGGCCACGAGGCCCCACAATTGCTCCTCCGTGTGGGTTGGCCCGAAAGCGGGCATACCCGTCAGTTTGACGCCGTGACGGACGATCCAGTAGATTTCAGCCTTGCCGAGCTCACTCTGAAGGCTTCCGGAGGTCATGCTCGGCGGCGAAGGATAGAGACCTTCCGCAAACTCCTCACGCCGGTATCCCGGGGCTCCATGGCAAAGACGGCACATCTCGTGGTAGTGAAGAACTCCGACTTCCTTGAGCTTTGGATCATCCAGATTCGGGGCCTGGATATCGCTGCTATGCACAGCTATGGAGCGATCCCGCAGGAGTTCGATAAAGGATGCCGTCATGTCCCAATGAGGCTCCGTCGCAGCGATGTTGTAGGCGCCCGACCAGGCATATATGATGGCTCCCAGTCCCATGAGAGCTAAAACGATGACAACGGTCGAAATGTATTTCACGGTTCCCCTCCCGTATGAAAACCCTTGAAGATCACGCTGCGCGGCCGCAGTTCCTCCAGGCCGTGCGGTATGTACGTCGAATCCGCGTCCAGCGCGGTCTGTCCGACGGCAAGTCACCGCTTTCTCGTCCCAACCTGAAAAGAACCGCCCGGCTTTCCATGTGTCCTTTGTATCTTTCCACTTCTTCTTTGGATGTTTCTCACTTGCAGACCAAGCCCCGCATCATCGATGCGGGGCTCGACGGCGCTCAGTACCCCAGCCAGACCCCGGTGGGACAAGCCCAGCCGCGGTCTCCAAACTCCCGGCGGCACGACATCAGATATTCATCGTGCTTTTGCTGCAAATTGAGGCGCAGCTCGTTTATCCGGTCCGACAGAGCCTTGACTTTTTCCCGATCGGGGTTCGGCTGGTCCCACAGCGTCTCCAGTTCCATCCGCTTGGACCTCAACTCCTGCCGCATGGGCAAGGTGTCCTGCATAAATTGCGAGCGCTTCTTCCGCCACTGCTCACGATGTTCAGGGCTCATGCCCCGCCACCCTTGTTCGTCGGGGCCCGTCAAATCGCGACCATGGCCGCCCACACCGCGATCTCCTTCCTGACCGCGACCCAACATTCCAGGTCCCATGTCTTCATATCCGTGTTCCGCAGAGCCGGGCTGCCGGGGCGACGACGATCGGTCTTCATCCGCCCACACCGGCGTCGCCACGAATACCAGCACGGCCAGACAGACCAACAACGCGTTTCTCATCATCAACCTCCTGTTTCCGATGTTCCTCAGCCGTGATCGAGGCCCACGGATCTGTAATGTGACATCGGCTTATGATCCCCTCGAGCTCTATAGCGGCAGGTCAGATCCTTTGAGAGCTTCCAGCTTCTCGAGCTGGTCCGGAGTGAGGATTTTTTTCAACTCTCGCCAGTACTCCAGATTCGACAGAAACATCTCGGCCTTAACTTCCCCTTTCTTAACGAACAGATCCTTAACTTTCTGGGGATCTATTTCTTTATCCCAGCGCAGGCCGGCCAGTTCAATCTTCAGCTTCATCCGCTGAGCCCACAGGTCCACCATCTTCTCCAGTCGCTTCCTTGCCAGGCCACGCACCTGGTCCCATTGCTCCGGCGTCAGATTCAAATTGTCCAACACCCGAGCCATAGGAGCCATGCCCCTGCGATGACCTCTCCTGAGGGAGCCCATTTGCCCCATCATCTTTCCCATGCCGCCGGGTCCGCCCATCATGTGCGACATCATCATGCGCATCATGTCGTCATCCATCATGTCCATCATGCCCGTCATGCCCGTCATGCCTTGGTCGTCTTCTTCCTCGGGTTGGCCCATCATGCCCATCATCCCCGGGCCGCCGCCTGTAGCAGGACCCTTCATCATACCCGTGGACTCGGATGCACCCGGCGCCGTTGCTTTGGCGCCGGGTTCATGGTGCTCTTCCACAGCCTTGCATGGTTGGATCCCCATCAGAGCAGAAGTTCCCAAGAAGACCGCCGCAACCAACAAGCCTACCACTAGATTTCTATTCATGGCATCCTCCTTTGGTGTTGTTTTTTTGAAGCCGTACCTGTGCTCCCATCCAATACCCGTTCCATCTTCTGTTCCATACCCTCGATCCTGTATTTTGCCGGATTTTGTATTCCAGTATCCCATACGCCGCTTTCGCGGCTCGGGGATAGGTCTATTTGGCTCGGTCGGACCATGCGCCGCAGCATTTTCCGAGATTTCAGAATAGCGCCCTTGACAACCCCACGCAGGCCCCACCGAGGACAAGCCACGTGGAGCTCACCTGATACCGGATGAGGAGCAGTGCGGAAAGAAGCCCCGTTGTAACAGTGAGAGGGTCAACAATCGAAGTTCTGGTCAGTTGCCAGGTCAAAGCCGCCATCAAACCCAGCGAAGCCACATTCACGCCGTCCACCAAGCTGCCAACCCACGGCGACTTACGCATGCAAGGAATCAGAGGGTTGGAAACGGCGACGAACACGAACGAAGGCAGGAAAATGGCGAGTGTTGCGAGGAGCGCCCCCGGTATGCCGCCAAGGACGTAACCAACGAATGTGGCCGTTGTGAAGATCGGGCCGGGAGTTACTTGTCCGATGGCGACGGCGTCAATCAACTGCTGGTCAGTGAGCCAACCAAAGCGTACAACGAAATCGGCACGGAGAAAAGCAAGTAGAACATACCCGCTTCCATATAGGACCGATCCGATCTTGAGAAAAGTAAGGAACAAGTGAGGCAGATTTAAGGGAATGGCAACCCGGGTCAACACGCCGACTCCGCTAATTGGAACAATAAGCGCCACCAATCCCTGTCTTCTTAAACGCCGATAATTCATGACCAACATCACTGTCAATCCACCGGCGAACAGCAGGGCGATTTCATTGATGCCCACAAAGTTCAGAACGATAACAATGACTCCGATCGTCGCAGTAAGCAGGCCTTTGACGGCTGTTTTCCCGAGGCTCCAAAGGGCTTGAACAATGATTGCAATGACCACGGGCTTTATTCCGTACAGCAACCATTCGGCTTGCGGTGTGGAACCAAAGCGCATGTAGACCCATGCCAGCAACAGCACGATAAGCATGGCCGGCGTGATGAAGCACAGTCCGCCGATAATCAACCCAAGCCATCGTGCACGCAAGAAACCGATATGAATCGCCATTTCCGTGGAATTGGGACCGGGGATCAGATTCGTGGCCCCCACAAGATCAAGAAATTCTTGATCGCTCAGCCACTTACGCCGCTTCACGGTTTCGTCGTGCATCATGGCGATGTGAGCTGCCGGTCCGCCGAACCCTGTCAGGCCGAGCTTGAGAAACAGGGCCGCGACTTCGGAAAGTGTCTCAGGCAAGACTTGTTTCATGATACTCCTGCCTCAAAAAGACCAACGTCAGCATACGGCTGAACCTCGCCTTGTAAGGGCTTGACGCCTTTTGGATTGAACGAATGGCTTTCGACGATAGGCCAAACAAGTCGCCGATTTGATTTTCTTGGTCCGGCTGAGCGTTTCGGTTCCGTTGAAAGAGGCTGGAGCTTGATCGCGTCATCCGCTCCGGGGAATCAGAAGTCGTACAAAAACCTTGTGGTGAAGGTGTCTTCGCTGTCCAGTGACACCCCCTGAACAGTGATTTCGTCTTGGAACCATGCGTGGTCATAGTTGAACTGGAATCGAATATGTCTGTTAGGAAACCAGTTTAGACCGACGGTAGCCGATTGGGCCCGGTCGGTCCCCGTGGCCAGTCCCAGATCGAGCAGTTCTTCGTCGGTCGTGAGGATCTGGTATCGGCCCATCAACTGCCAAGCGCCCCATCCCCCCTCGGAGGGATCGAACACGGATCGAGGATGGATGGGAAGGTCACGCGGCGCATTCTCCCCGGTCAATATGTATCCCAAATTCAGGTAGAACCCGTTCACATCGAGGTCCGCGAACTCGTTACCGTTTCCAACCGTTTCAAAATGACCGGAGAGATACTCCGTCTTTAAATTGAACGGGCCGTAAAGGTATTCCGCTTCGAGACCCCAACGGGTGAGCCTGTCGTCCTGTGTGACGCCCGGCTCAAAGTCGAAAAAGGGTGTGAAGGCCTGCGTGGAGAATTCCGTTCCCGACAGATCCCGTTCGTTATTGCCCGTGCTAAAGGAACCTCCGACATATAAATTGTTAAGCCAGCTCAGGGAAGTTGAATGAAGAAAGGGGGAATACACAAGGCGGAGCGTAACGTCCTTGTCGTCCACAACGGCGTCCTCGTTGCGGCCCTGGCCGTTGAAAAAACCCAAGGCCCAGACCAGTTGATCCTGATACACTTTGCCGAAGGCCATGATTCCGATATCTTCCTGAGGAGACAGCGCATTGACGATCATCGCCCGCTCTATAAAGTCGGTCCACCGAGCCGAGTAAACGGCCTCGAGGCTGAAAGGCTCCAGGACCTGCCCGGCCCGGATGCGAAGTCCGCCATATTTCCGGTATTCAAGCCATCCTTCCTGGAGGATTCCATTACGTTCTCCTATAAGGGTTCCATACAATCGATAGCCCCAGTGGTTTTCCAGAACGCCTCGGATATCCAACCGGGCCCTCCGGACGAGAAAAGTATCCTTTTCGGGGTGATCGCCATCGAGAAACCACCTCGAGTCCGCCTGCAGCCAGCCTCCGATGCGAAGCTGGTCATCGACGCCTTCGAGATAAAACCCCTCGTCATACAGCGTTCTGAGCCTCTTTTCCTCGGGGGTCTCCACTTTTTCGGTGAGGCGAATGCTTTGCATGATTTCACGCAAGTACTCCTGATATTCAGGCTTTTTCGCGGCTGCTTTCACCTTCTCATCCATCGTCGCGGCTTGTCTGTTCAGTTCTTCCTTCACGCTTCTCAGCTCTTCCTCGTAGGCATCCATGATGCGCCTCTGTTCCAGCATCATCTTCTCCAGTTGCTCGATACGCTCTCTTAGATCCTGCTCCGAACCTTGAGCAAAGGCCGGAACATCCGAAAAGGGAAGCCAACAGCAAATCATGGCAACTCCCCAGAAAGCCACGCAGGCCGTTCGGTGGAACCGCTTTCTTTTCATGCTGCATTGTCCTTTATGGAATACGAGCGTTCCCCGCGAATTTGCGATAGACGAAGCGGATAAGGAAATAGGCCCAAAGAAACCCGATCAGGTAAGACATGATGACATCACTGGGCCAATGAGCCCCTAAAGCGATTCGAGCCGCCCATCCGACGAGCAACGAGAGACCACAGGCAATGACGGCGGTTCTTCGCAGTATCCCAGAAGCTTTTCTTGTCAACAGCAAACCAAGGTATCCGATGGTCGACGCGTAAGTCAGGCCAAAAATGGACGGAAAGGAATATCCGGAGAGGTTCCCGGCCACATGGATAAGATCGGGCGATGGACGCGGTCTGGCAAGCAAAGGGCCAAGCCCTATCCCAAGGACCCACATCCCGGCAAAACTGACCATGGCAAGCAAGGCGGCATGCCGGCCGGCAAGCCACCAGGAAAAACCGATTGTAAGTGTAAGCAGAACGAGGTTCAAAGGGAATTTGGCTGTTGAGGAAATCCACTCCGCCCACCCCGTGGATGCGGGCGTAATCCATTGAACGAAGCGAGCCACCGCCAGGTCACCGGGGAAGTACGGCAAATACCTTGCCCCAACGATAAGAAGGACGGTCACTGCAATCAGGCCTATCCATGCCTTTTCTTCCAGGTCTATAATTTTCCTCCACAAATGGAAAAAGTGTAAGAGTCGAGGCAAAATCCAGGAAATCCAGAAAAGCCCGATCCTTTTCTTAATCAATCCCCTTAAGGGGTGAATTGCGCAAGATCGTACACGCCCAGTTTTCTCTCCAATTCGGCGACTTCCTCCACGATCTTCTCAAATCCGCCCTTCCCGAAAAGCTCCATTTCCTTGTCCTCGAACTTTTCACCCAATTGATCGTACTCCTTGGCGGTGAGAATCGTCCTGAAAGAAGGGAAAAGAACGGTATCTTCACGAGCCGCATGGGGACGGTACATACGGATGAACCGCTCGAGCGATTCGACCAGTTCGTGTCGTGGCTGGCCGATACCAAGGGCGGAAGCACTTGAGGTGCGCAAGATCTCATCCGTAAGACGGCGTCCCGCCTGGTGCTGACCATAGAGCACCTTCACGAGACCGGTGAGCCTCCCTGCTTTATTGAAGCGGGGAAAGACCTCTTCTTCTTCGAGCTTTTCATGATAGTTTTCAATGAACCGGCGGACGATCCCGGCTGAACCGGAGATGACTTCAGCGGGTGTTTCCGTATTCTTGTCCATGCGTCGGAGCACCTCATCATAGATAAGGAGCAGGCGACGTAGAATCCCATGCTCCCGCATCAGGTCTTCCGCAGGACTGATCTCTGTTTCCTGTAATTCCTCTTTCGCAGCGACAGGCGCAATAGCGGGAAGCCCCGCAACCATCAATGCGGCGCCTGCAAGGGTCAGAAAACCGCGGCGCGTTTTTGGCATATTCGACGGCATAAAGACCTCCTTGTCCGACGATCTTGATGAATCTTACGTGACCATCGTTATTGAGTGAATAGGGTCTATCGTGTATTTCAAGAAAATAGAAGCCCGCGATGACGTCCGTTGTTGCGATCCAAGGGTTCAGAACGTCTCTGCGTCTTCATGTTGCCGGCAAAGGCGGCCAGATGCCATTCCTTCCCGCATGATCTTCCTCTTGTCGCGGCCGCAGGCAACGTTGGGATTGACGGCCCGACGGAGAATGGCTATTAGGAGAGTGACGGTTGAGTAGCCAAAAACGTCCGCCGATCAGGCGGCGCCGATGTTGTGCAAGACCCCGTGGGGTAATCCCCCTCGGGGTCTTGTTGATGGGTCAAATGCTGTTAACGTGAGGTGCTTACATGCGTCTTACGCCGGTTTTTATGCTGGTTCTGTCCAATGTGTTCATGACTTATGCGTGGTACGGCCATCTGAAGGATTTGAGAGCCAAACCGATCCTGGTGGCCATTATCATCAGCTGGTGCGTGGCTTTTTTCGAGTATTGCCTTCAGGTCCCGGCCAACCGCATGGGAAGCGCTTTTTTCACCCTCCCACAGCTCAAGGTCATCCAGGAAGTCGTGACCATGGTGGTATTCGCGGGATTCTGCGTGTTCTACATGAAGCAGCAACTGACCTGGGACTACCTGTGGGCAAGCCTCTGCCTGGCCGGGGCGGCCTTCTTCATGTTCCGGCACGTCTCCGTGGTTCAATGAGGCTGCTGCCCGCTCATTCTTAACAAGACTCCTAAAACGACCAGATGAGTGGAATCAGCAACACCGCGACAGCCCACATGAGCGCATTCAGAGGCGCTCCGATCCTCAGAAAATCAGAAAACAGATAACCTCCGGGCCCATAGACCATCAGATTGGTCTGGTAGCCGATGGGGGTCATGAAACTGGCTGAGGCGGCCAGGGTGAGCGCCATCAAGAACGGCCGCGGACTGACCGAAAAAAGATGGGCCGCCTCAATACATAAAGGGAACATCAGCACGGCCGCGGCGTTGTTGGTGATCAACGACGTCAAAACCGAACCCGTCAGGTATATAACGGCCAGGGCCGCAACCGGTCCCAAGCCGTCGGTCGTCCTGACGAGGGCGGAGGCGATGGCGGACGCCGCACCCGAGTTATGCAGGGCGTTGCCGACCCCGAAAGCCGAAGCGATGGTGATGAGAACCTGCCAGTCTATGCTGCGCCGTGCATCGCCGGCGGATATGCATCGCGCACCCACCATGAGTACGGCAACCAGTGCGGCCGAGATAAGCGGAGCCAAATAGCCGGTGGCCAACAGCATAATCAAAACGAAGAAGAGGAGGCCGGCGATCCATGCCTTGTCGCGTCTCAGAGGGCGCCATTCCTTGACATCGCTGACGAGAAAAAAAGAAGGGTCGTTGCGAAAGGAGCGAATGAAGTCAGGACCGGTCTGTAGGAGCAAGGTATCGCCCGCTTTCAGCCTGACACGTTCTATGTTTTTCTCGAGGCGTGTACCTTGGCGATGCAAGGCGATCACAGCCGAGTCACAACAGTCCTGACAAGCGGATTCTTGAATCGTTTTGCCTATGAAGGGAGAAGTGTCGGAAAGGACGGCTTCGCATAGTCTTTTCTCGCGCTGCTCCTTGGACGAGGAGACGTAGGCGGCGTCACCCACTGGAACAAGGCCGGGAATCTTCTCGATTTCGACGATGCTGCCCACAACACCCTGAAACACCAACAGGTCGTTTGCTTCAATGATCTCTTCGGGTGTGATGAGCCTGGTCGCGTCAGTGCGTTGGATTCCTAACATTCTCAAACCCACAAAATGGGTCAGGCCGCTGTTCCCAACGGACTGCCCCACCAGTCGGCATTCCGGCTCGACGCGCATATGGATGACGTACTCCCGATTGGTTTCGCCAAGCCGGTCCAGAAGATCCTTTCGATCCGGCAACCAATGCCGGCTGACAAAAAAGAGGTAGGCCATGCCGACAATGGTGTAAGGCAAACCGACCATTCCGATTTCGAACAGATGCATCCCTTTTAGGCCGTTGTCCACCATCAGGCCGTTTACAATGAGATTAGTGGAGGTCCCGATCAGCGTGCACGTGCCGCCGAGGATCGTCATAAAGGAGAGGGGCATCATCAGCTTGGAGGGAGAAACGTGGTGTTGCCGGCACCATGCCAGCACCAAGGGCACGAACATGGCCACAATGGGCGTGTTGTTGAGAAAGGCCGACAACGGGACCGCCACCACGGCCAAACGCAACAAAGCACGCCCTTCATTTTGAACGCCGCCAAAGACGTGGAGCCCGATGAAATCCAGTACCCCGGTCTCCTTTAAGCCGGCGGCCACAACGAACAGCATACCCACGGTCAACATGCCGGGGTTGGAAAACCCGGCGAAGGCTTCGCTCGGTGAAACAATGCCCGTCAAGGAAAAGAGCGCCGTGGCGCCAAGAAAGAGAAAGTCGGGCGGGCCTAGATTTTTGATCAAGGCGACAAACAGCAGAACCACAACGATCAATGTGAAAATCGCATCAGGACCCATTGACTTGGCAGGGACTCCGATTTTCGGTCATAATAGGTATTTTCACCATTGCCATGATAGCACAGTGTCTAAGCAATCAGATACGGCAGAATTTAGAACTCGTGATAATCAATGTCCATCCATAGCGCGACCAGGGAGACGCAATAATGAATTGGAAGAAGGCGTCTCAACTCTATTCCTTCAAACTTGCCTATTTGCTTTAAGTATTACCAATAAGCATATATTATGCTTGGCTTAATTCCTGTGTGGTTATCAGAGCCTTCCTTTATGTCCGGCACGTCCCCTTCATCGCAGATCGCCTGGTCTCTATCATGGATGTTCCGAAAAACAAGATCGTTTCTTTTCACGTCCGGGATGGGCTAAGCTTACTCATACGCCTTCTCCAGAGTCCTTATGTCGATTTTGTTCATTTGAACCAGGGCTTCCATGACTTTTTCAGATTTTCTTGGGTCCTTGTTTTGCATCATCTCTCCCAGAACTCTGGGAACAATCTGCCAGGACACGCCGTACTTGTCCCTGAGCCAACCGCACTGTTCCGTCTCTCCGCCCTCGGAGAGCTTTCCCCACAAATCGTCCACCTCTTCCTGTGTCTCGCAGTTCACGATGAACGAGATGGCCGGCGAGAACGTAAACACAGGTCCGCCGTTCAGCGCCAGGAACTCCTGGCCTTCGAGCCGGAACCCCACGGTCATCGCCGTTCCCTTCGGTCTGCCGGAGGCCTTCGCTCCTGCTTCTCCATAAGGGGCAATGCCTGTAATTTTTGAGTTTTCGAAAATGGAGGTATAAAACCTCACTGCCTCCTCGGCGTTACTATCGAACCACAAACACGGGGTGAACTTTTGCATAGCCTTTCCTTTCAAAGTGAGCGCTGAGAGACCTGCTGCTCTTTCACTTCGCCGGTACGCCCAGACCCTGTAAAATCTCGCGCATCCGATCGATGTGAAATTGAAGGTGAAACGTTCCCAAACCGCCGACCATGCTTTCCAGTGTCGGATATTCTCCCAACGGCGAGTCTTTAAGCTTGGGAACACGAGCCTTCCGGTCGAGCTGCGCCTCGGATAAGCCCTCCGCGAACTTGGAGATGCCATCGTACTCCTTTACGACTTCCGAGAACAGCTGCGCAAAAGTCATCCGGGCGCGCTTCTCAGAGAAAAAGGGATTCTCGGGATCGATGTCTACCGTGGGAGTCTCCTTCACCAAAAAAGCCCGAAGGATCGGCAGGTGGCCGGAGCCTTCGGGCCCCCAAAGATGCGACAGGACTTCTTTGGGAGACCATCGTCCCTCGGGAGCGCGGGAAGCCGTGGTCTCATCAACCCCTTCGCATACGTTTTTCAGTTCTTCCATCCTTTTTCGAATTCTTTTAGCCAGTTGGGTTCCGTTGGAAGTGGCCATGTCTGACGGCCTCCTTTCTCGGTTGTTGCTCATGTATGGTTGTCTGTTTCAAACCTGACGGGTTCCTTTCCGGAAGACGATATGGGCGTTTTGACAAGTGCGATAGGAAGGAATCGTCCGACCGAACATGGCGGAAGGAAACTGAAAGAATTTAGTTTTAAAACTGAAGAAAAAAAATGGGGTGAATCATGTATTTTGGCACTATAATCTCATGCGCTGCATACGTTGAAGTAATTAGAGAAACTATTCCCCCAAGGCGCCTAGGTTCTGTGCGTTTTTAACACCGGTCGTGGCGATCCTCTTCGTATGGACGCGCCTCCGCGAACAATGGAGTGAAAGTGTATGAGACAGGGCATCTTCCTGGTCGTACTGCTGGCGAATGCCGCGGCGTTGGTCGCAGTCTTCAACCCCTGGATCAAGGACTGGTCTGGTTCGGGGACCGTGTTCCTCGTGTTCGAGGGAGTCTTCCTGCTCTTCATCGGTGTGCCGGTATTCATTCACCACCTTCGCAAGGGGATGTCACCGCGTGAAGCGGTGGCCGCGAGCCTGGACTCGGCGATGAACTTCCTTTCGGGTTGGGTGTGACGATGACAAGCCACGCCCGGGCACGGCTCCGCTCGATTCCGGCCTTCCTCGTGGACGTCACGCTGCCCGGCGATGGAATCCCGGAGCCGGGTCGCTCGATCGACCCGGCCAGGCAGGGTCGGCGTGGCATTCTGATGTGGGCCGAGCAACAACGCCAGGCGGCGAGCCGCCCATGATTCGGGTCGTTGGTGTCATATTTCTTGCCGGCGCCGTGCTGTTGGTGGTCTACGCCGAAGGACTCCACTGGATAGCGCTGTGGAACCTGTCGCCGTTGGCATTGGCCGGGCTGGCGATTTTTCGATCCCCCGGCATAGGGCGCCTCTCATGGAGCGCCGTCGTATTTGCCGCCGTCGTGACGCTCGTCATCGTTTTAATACATGCCGCTTGGCTCTTCGACTGGGGCGGTACACGGACGGAATCGTCCACCGCCGGCCTGATTTTCCTGTTTTCACCGATCTGCGCGGTCCTGCTGGGCGCGGTCGGGCTGGCCGGGGTAAAAATCGCAGGACGCGCCGGAAAGGGAAACACGGCCCGACAAGCCTCTTCGGCCGTGGCGCAAAAGCGGTCGGGCTCGAGCACTCAAAAGTGACCATTCAGTGGCCTAGTGTTCGTGGTCGTGATCTTCGACCTCGTGGTCCTGATGACCGTGTTCATGGTAGCGGCGGGCCGCATGATCGTGGTCTTGCTTTTCCTCGGGATGGCTGTGTACGAAGCGATGGGTGTGGTCGTGGACGTGGTCGTGCAAGTGTTCATGCTCGACCTCTTCATGCCGGTGCGGGTGCGCGTGCAGGTGATGATGCAGGTGGCTGTGCTCGTGCTCATGCTGGAGTTGGCGGATAGCCGTGCTGTTGCGTTGGCGGTGCACGTAAGATAGGCCGTTGAGATTGCCAAGCCGTTTATGCTGCAGAAAAGCCTGGATGGGCATATCCTCCAAAATCCGCCCCTCATGCATCACCACTGTCCGGCGGGTCAGTTCTTTGACGAAGAACATGTCGTGGCTGACCAGCAAAAGGGTCACGTCAAGGTCGCGCAGGATCGCCAGCAACAGCTCTTCTCCACGGGGATCGAGGCCGGCCGTGGGTTCGTCGAGTATGAGCAACCGGGGTTCCATGGCGAGCACGCAGGCCAGCGCGAGACGTTTGCGTTCACCTCCGGATAGATGCAAGGGGACACGCTCTTCGAAACCCTCGAGATGCACCATTTCCAGGGCCTTTTCAACCCGCTTGCGCGATTCGGCCCGAGAATGGCCGAGCTGCTTCAATCCGAACGTGATTTCTTCCTCCACGCTTGGGCAGAAGAGCTGGTCCGCGCAATCCTGGAACACCATACCGACTTGCCGCCACAGGGACCTGCGGCTGCGACGGGTCACCGGCCGACCCTCGAAAAAGAATGCTCCGCGCCCCTGATGAAGGCCCAGCAAACAGGACAACAGCGTGGTCTTGCCTGCGCCGTTCTCTCCCACCATGGAAATCCGTTCGCCTTCCTGTATGGATAGGTCGATGCCGCACAGAGCCTGTGTGCCGTCCGGATAGGCGTAGCGATAGTCGCGCAAGCATACCAGCGGGCTGTCTTCCGGTGCGGAGGGAGAGGATGCTGCCTTGGGTGAAGCCCGGTTCGTCGTCGAGGCCGTCGGATCGTTGGTCTCTGCCGTGACCGCCAGGCGAAAAGAGAAATCGAGACCGTGCATCCGCAAGGCCGACCGTTGGGAGACCAGTTCGCGCATGGAGTAGTCGTGCTGGATGCGGCCCCCATCCAGCACCACGGCCCGGTCGCACAATTCATAGAGAAAGATCAGGTCGTGGCTGGTGCAAATCAGTGTGCCGGAGAAATTGTTGAGCAGGTCCAAAAAGACCTGCTCCTGGCGAGGATCCAGGTTGGCGTTGGGTTCGTCGAGGAGCAGTACTTCCGGTTCCATGGCGAGGAGGCCGGCCAGAGCGGCTCGTTTTTTTTGTCCGAAACTGAGATTGTGGGGCGCTTTGTACGCCTTGTCCGTCAGGCCTACGCGATCGATCGCCCTCCGGGCCGCCCGCTGCGAATCCTCCAAGGACAAGCCCTGATACCGGGGGCCGAAGGCGGCGTCTTCCAACAAAGTGTGACCGAAAAGCTGGTCGTCCGGGTCCTGAAAGAGCAGACCGATCTCGAGCCTGCTGCGGTCCAGATGCTCGCCGGCGAGCCGCTTCCCCTTGTAGAACACTTCCCCGACCGTGGGTGACAAGAGTCCACAGAGCTGTTTGATCAGTGTGGTCTTGCCGGAACCGTTCTGGCCGACCAAAGCGATCCGATCGCCGGCCGCAATATTCAGTTCGACGCCGGACAGGGCCGGGGTCTCATCCGGATATCGGTAGCACAGCCCGCGCGCGCTGAAAAGAGGCTCAGCCGGGGCGGGCCCCCGAAGGGG